>NZ_JAWLDS010000011.1:6183-62819 GCF_041686535.1 Aquicoccus sp.
CGGTCTTCGAAAGCTTGAGATTCCTGAGTCCGAACGCCAGGTCTTCCTCGACGATCGGATAGACGATCTGGTTGTCCGGGTTCTGGAACACGAAACCGACATGCCGCCTGAGATTCTTTCGTTCAGGCACCCCGTCCAGCAGCAACTTGCCGGATGTCGGCATCTCGATGCCGTTGAAAAGCCGTGCGAAGGTGCTCTTGCCCGACCCGTTGCGGCCGATCACGCCGACACGACGTTCTGAAAGACGGATGGATATGTCCTCAAGGACGATGACATCGCCCTTTTTCACTGTGACATCTACGAATTCGATATTCACTCGGGTCTGCCGGGCCGTCCCGCCCCGTCGGCCGGAGTCCGGGGCTGGATGATCGGGTAGGAGCGTTTCACGGTCATGATCACCCCCGCTGCGATCAGCGCCTTCACGATGTCACCGGGGATGAAGGACAGCGAGCCGGTTAGCGCCGTCCAAAGCGGGATCTTGGCAACGAATGCCACCCACGGCACGCCGATGGCATAGAGCACGATCACACCACCAAGGATGCAGATCGTGAAGGCAAGGACAAAGTTGAGCCGATCCCACAACCACTCGGTCATGTAGCCGATCGCGAAAGCCGCAACAATCCAGCCAATCAGGAACCCCCCGGTCGGCCCGAGAAACACGCCGAACCCACCTCGTCCACCAGGCAGAAGCGGCAGTCCGATCGCCACAAGGAGAAGAAACAGGACAATCGCAAGACCACCCCGAACCGCACCGATTACGCCACCCGCCAGCATGACCCCGAGGGTTTGCGCCGTGATCGGAACGCCCGCCAGGGGAAGCGTGATCGGGGGGAAGGCGGCAAGCGACGCGACAATCGCGGCAAACAGAGCGATGAAAACCACATCACGGGTTTCAAGAAGCGACCCCGACTCCGTCCGAAGTATAGCCATGGCAGTTTATCCAGTATTGGCAATCATTGAATGGTACCGCCCAAGGGACGGCCATATTCGTGGTAAGGAGGGTCCATATTCGCCCGATACGACAAATTCAATCCATTGTCAGTTTGCGGCGGCCGCACTCCACGCGAGGTCAACCGAACCGTCGATCGAGCGCCAGGCCGATCTCGTCAAGACTGCTTGCGATCTCGGCACCCGACTCCTTCAACAACTCGATCTTCGCGCTGGCGCTGTCTGCTTCATCGCCGATCATTGCCGCGACATGGCCGAAACTGACCCCTCTGGGATGATTTTCCTGGAAGCGCCCGGCGACGATCGCCACCACAGGTTTGCGCAATCGCCCGGACCGTAACGCGGCTGCGACCTCGGCCTCGTTGCCGGTCCCCGGTTCACCGTAGATGACCATTGCATCGGTTTGCTCGTCGGCATCAAAGAGTTCGAGATATTCACACATGGATCGCCCGGTTGTCCGGTCTCCACCCATCGAAACCGCCGTTGAAACACCATATCCAGAAGCCTTCAACGCCATGGCGATCTCGGCCGACATGCCTCCGGAGCGTGAAACCACGCCAATACGTCCCGCCGGATAGAGAGCGTCGGGGTTATCTCCTCCGATCCCACCGATCTTGCACTTTCCCGGAGAGATCACGCCATTCGTATTGAAACCGACCAACCATGCCCCCGCCTCTCTCGCAGCGGCCACGGCCCGGACCGCATCATGCCGGGGGACATTCTCGGTCGTCGCGAGAATCACCCCAATCCCGGCTTCGGCTGCCTCGGTGACAGCATCGCATACGCCGTTCACGGGGACATAGAGGACAGCGGCATTCGCATCCGTTTTGGCGACCGCCGCAGCCACGGTATCGAACACGGGCACGCCCTCAACCTTCTCACCGCCGCGACCAGGCGTTACGCCGGCAACGATATTCACGCCGTAATCGAGCGCGAGGCGCGTATCATAGCGCCCTTGGTTGCCCGTAATGCCCTGTACGACCACGCGGGTCGACTTGTCGATCAGGATGCTCATGCCGTGGCCCCCTCGTCTTGTTGTGCACTGACTTTCCGGGTCGCCTCGACAATCGCGCGGGCACCGTCCAACAGCGAAGCACCGGATGGCAGATAGGTAACGCCGCCGATTTGCGCCGCGAGCGCCCTTGCCTCGGCCTCACGTGGGCCGAAGAGCCGCAGGATGATCGGAAATCGTGATGTGTCCACCTTGTTGCGCTGCACTGAATTGGCGAGCGCCTCGACCACCCTGTCCACCGGTGCCATCTGAAGATGGTTGTAGCCGATCAAAAGGCTCCGGCTGCGCGGGTTGGTGAATACGGCATCAAGCACGGCCTCGGTCTTGACGGTGCCGGGGGCGGGGCTGATGTCGGAATGGTTGGCAGGTCGTCCGCCAAGATCGACGATCATGTCATGCTGAAGAAGCCCCGCACCACCGCCGGCGACAAGCAAACCTATATCGCCATCGAGTTCCACATAGCGCGCATCCCCCCCCGGGTTTGCACGGTTGACATCGTTGACCATTCGTTCGCGGGGATTGTCGGGACGTTGCGATGGAACGTCCGAAAGTTCCGGATGACGCCCGAGCGCACCGTCATCTATCTCGATCATCGTGCCCACCATCGAAAGGCGCCCGTCTGCATCTACCGCAAGCGGGTTGATTTCCATCATTTCAGCGTCCAGCTCCACAAACGCGCGCCAGAGCTTTGCCGTGAGGCGTCCGACATCGGCAAGCGAGCGACCTTTCAATCCGGCTCGTGACCAAAGGTCGATGGCTTCCCATGGCCGCAATCCCTTCAAGGGGTCGATCGGCGTCGTGACGATCCGTTCGGGCGTGGTCGCATGAACCTGTTCGATCTCGACGCCACCGGCTGTTGAGATCGTGATCATCGGCACCCGGTCGGAAAAGCTGAATGCGAGATAGAATTCCTGCGCAATCTCGGCACCCTTCTCGACATAGATCCGATCCACATAGCCCAGATCGGTTTGCCGCCCCAGCATCTCGGATGCGGCGCCTTCCGCATCGGCAGCCCCGACCAGGCGCACAAGGCCACTCTTGCCTCGCCTGCCCGTCGGCAAAAGCGCCTTCAAGGCAACCGTTCCCCCGAACTCCGAGGCCAGTTCACCGACCTTGGCCGCCGTTTCGGCCGGTGCACCCTCCGGCACCGGGAGTTTCAGTCGCCGCATGAGGCTTTTCGCAATATCTTCCGTGAGTTTCATGCAACCTCCCAGTCATTTTCTCATGTCGCTGTCGCCAAGCGAGTGTTCAGGATGGACATTCCCTTTAGGGTATTAAAGAATGTTAACAAACGCATTGTCAAACAAAAAGCCGCAGCAAAGGAGATCGCATATGTCGTGGCAACCGGAAGTGGATGAAATCGCGAAGCGAAGCGCATGGGCCGAAGAGATGGGAGGACGTGAGGGCGTCACCCGCCAGAAAGCCCGTGGACGCCAGACGATTCGCGAACGAATCGCCGCCCTCGTTGATCCGGGGTCGTTCCGGGAAGTGGGCAAACTGGCAGGAACGGGTGAATATGCCGACGGCAAACCTGTCTCGGTCACGCCGTCCTCCTATGTCATGGGATTGGCAAGGATCGACGGACGCGACGTCGCAATTGGCGGCGAGGATTTCACCGTGCGCGGCGGGACCGGATCGACCGCACGCCGCAAGGGCGGACAAGGCGGGTTTGTCGAGGACCTAGCCCATGAATACCGGATTCCCCTGGTCAACCTGATCGACGGCGCGGGGGGATCGGTCACGTCGCTCAAGCGCCGAGGATACGCGCCGATGCCCGGGACGGATGATTTCGGGCGCTCGGTCGAGCTTCTGGGCGAGGTTCCGGTGGTCACCTCCGTGTTGGGAACGGCGGCCGGCGGGCCGGCGGCACGGGCGATGCTGGCACATTTCTCCATGATGGTCCGGGAAACGTCACAGGTATTCGCCGCAGGTCCGGCTGTGGTCGAACGCGCGCTGGGCGAGACCCTGACGGCCGACGAACTGGGCGGGGCTTCGGTCGCGGTGGATATCGCGGGGTCAATCGACAATGCGTACCCGTCCGAAGCGGAGAGCTTTGAAGCCATACGCAGGTTCCTCGGTTACATGCCGCAAAATGCCTGGTCGGCACCGCCCTTCGTCGGGACCGACGATCCGGTAGACAGGCGCGATGACAGGCTCTTGTCACTGGTCCCACGCAACCGGCGGCAGGCCTACAGCATGCACAAACTGATGTCGATCATCGCGGACGAGGGATCGACCTTCGAGATCCAGCCCACTTTCGGCAGAGCCATCATCACCCAGTTTGCACGTTTCGGTGGCCATGTCGCCGGGCTGATCGGAAACAACCCGATGCATTATGGTGGCGCACTCGACGCGGACGGCGCACAGAAGATGACCCACTTCATAGATCTGTGCAATCAGTTCGGCATCCCGATCATCTATCTGGCCGACGTCCCGGGCTTCATGATCGGCTCTGCCGCGGAACGTTCCGGCGTGTTGCGGGCAGGGGTGCGCGCAGTGCATGCCGGGCTTCAGGCCAGCGTGCCATGCATGACTGTCATCATCCGCAAATGCTACGGCATGGCCGGGATGGCGATGGTCAATCAGAAGGGGCTGAACCTGAAACTCGCCTGGCCGTCAGGTGAATGGGGGTCGTTGCCGGTCGAAGGCGGTGTGGCTGTCGCCTTTCGGCGCGAAATCGCGACGGCGCCCGATCCGGCCGCGCGAGAGGCGGAGCTCGAGGCGGAATTCCGCACCTACGCCAATCCCTTCAGAACCGCAGAGGCTTTTGCCGTGGAAGACATCATTGATCCGCGCGACACACGGTTTCACCTCTGCCGCCAGATCGAGGCGGCACAAGAGAGACTGCGCACCGATCGGGGTCCGCGCCCGCAAGTCGGGGTCCGGCCATGAGCCGGACCCCCCGTCCTCGACAGGCGCTCACGCCATAAGGGACTTGCGCCTTTCCTCGACAAAGCCGGTCCAGATCTCACCGGCCCTGAAATCGGGATCGTTCAGAACCGCGATGAGAAACGCGCGGTTCGTCGCAGGCCCTTCGACCCGGGTCGCCTCGAGCGCAGCGCGCAGACGATCTATTGCGATGGTCCGATCCTCGCCCCAGGCGATGAGCTTGGCAATCATCGGGTCATAATAGGGTGTGATCGTATCTCCGATTCGCACCCCGGCATCGACCCTGATGCCTTCCATCTTGTCGGGAAGATCGAATGCCGCAAGCGTGCCCGGCGATGGCAGGAAGTTCTTCGCCGGGTTCTCGGCGTAGAGGCGACATTCGATCGCCACGCCAGCGCTCGAGACCGAGGCGAGCGTGTCGTGCAACTCCTCGCCCGCCGCAAGCCGCAACTGCAACCCCACGAGATCGCACCCGGTAACCATCTCCGTAACCGGGTGCTCAACCTGGATGCGGGTGTTCATCTCGAGAAAGAAATACTCGCCGGTCTCCGCATCAGCCACGAACTCGACCGTTCCGGCCCCGGTATAGTTCTGTGACGCGGCAAGCGCGCGTGCCGATTCCGCCATTCCGGCCACGGCCTCGGCCGAGAAGCCCGGGGCCGGGCTTTCCTCGATGATCTTCTGGAATCGCCGTTGCAACGAGCAGTCACGCTCGAACAGGTGAACGGCACGTCCATCGCCGAAGCCGAAGACCTGGATTTCGATATGCCTGGCCTTGGGAATGAACCGCTCCAGATAGACCGAGCCATCGCCGAAGCTGCGCTCGGCCATGGACTGCGTCGCCTCGACGGTCTTGCGCAGTTTCTCCACGCTGTCCACACGCCGCATGCCGATACCGCCCCCCCCGGCCGCGGCCTTGACCAGGAGAGGATAGCCAACGGCGTCGGCCATCTCTTCGAGTCCATCCAGGCCTCCGGGCAGTAGCCGGTCGGATCCTTGCGCAACCGGAACACCCGCCTTTTGGGCGAGTTGGCGGGCACGCTGCTTGTCACCCATGGCCTCGATCGTTTCCGGACGCGGGCCGACCCAGATCAATCCTGCGTCCATGACCGCACGGGCGAAATCCGCGTTCTCGGCCATGAAACCATAGCCAGGATGGATCGCATCGGCTCCCGTTTCCTGTGCCGCGGCAAGAATCGCATCCTGCCGGAGATAGCTCTCGGCGGCAGGCGGCGGGCCGATCCGCACAGACGCATCGGCCATTTCGACATGCATCGCATCCGCATCCGCGTCCGAATGGACCGCGACAGCCTCAAGCCCGAGTTTCCGGGCGGCCCGGATCACGCGACAGGCGATCTCGCCTCGATTGGCAACCAGTATTCGTTTCATTTCCTGCTCCCTGTCAAATGCGAATCGTGCGGCTCTTGACGCCCAACTGCTCAGGCAGCAGCCGCCAGGCATCATCCAGCCATTCGTTCAACAAGGAACGCGTTTCGCGGGGGTCGATGATATCGGGAACCTTGAACCGCTCGGCCGTGAGGAACGGTGATTCAAGATGATCGTACATCTGTTCCAGCTCGGCCAGCCGCGCGGCGCGATCCTCCGATGACAGCGCCTCGAGCTCCTTGCGATAGGCCGCTTCCACACCGCCGCTGACCGGGATCGACCCCCAGCGCGCCGAAGGCCAGGCATAGTGAAGGTTCAGCCCCTGAAGGCGCCCATATGTCGTTCCGGCCAGTCCATAGAGGCGCCGGACGATGATCGCGCACCAGGGCACCTGGCTTTGTTCGATCGCCGAAACGACGCGAACGGATCCCTTGACCGTTCCCTGAAGCTCGGCCTCGGGGCCCACAACGGTGCCCGGCTGATCGACGAAATTCACCACCGGAAGGTGGAACGTGTCGCACAGGTCGATGAAGGTCTCCATCTTCTCCGCGGCACCCCGGGTCAGGCCACCGCCATAGTGCATCGGGTCATTGGCGATCACGCCCACGGGCCGCCCGTCGAGCCGGGCAAAGCAGGTCACGACCGACCGGCCGTAATGCTTGGTCAGTTCGAAAACCGAACCCTTGTCCATGACCAGTTCGATCAGGCGCCGGGGCTTGTAGATGCGCCGTCGGTCGCGCGGGATGATCGAGAGAAGCTCTTCTTCGCGGCGGTCGCGCGGATCGTCACATTCGGTGACGGGCGGAATTTCGAAGACGCTGGAGGGCAGATAGGACAGGAACTTGCGCACCATCTCGAAGGCTTCTTCCTCGGATTCGGCCTCGTTGCCGATCACGCCGCTGCCCCGAACATGGACCTTGGCGCCGCCGAGGTCTTCCTTGTCGACCTTCACACCCATGCCCCGCTCGACCACGGGCGGGCCGCCCGCGAAAACCTGCGAGGTTCCCTTGACCATGACCGAGTAATGCGCACAGGCCGCCTTGAGCGCCCCGAGTCCGGCACAGGGGCCAAGGGCCAGCCCGACAACCGGAATATATCCCAGTTTCGAGGCCATCAGCCATGTCGGATAACCCGGAATCTTGGTCGATGCCTGCTGTTCCAGGAGGCGCACACTGCCACCAGCGCTCTCGACGAGACGAATCAGTGGAATACGCATCTCGAGAGCATAGTTCTCGGCGTAGATCCATTTCTCCGAAACAGTCGCCTCCGAGGAACCGCCGCGAATCGTCCAGTCGTCGCCGTCAACCGACACCTTGCGTCCGTCGATCTTGATGGTTCCGATCACAGCGTTGGATGGTCTTACCGACACAAGATTGTGGTTCTCGTCATAGGTCGCCTTGCCAGCCAAGGCGCCCAACTCATGAAAACTGCCTGGATCGGCGAGCTTGTCTATACGTTCGCGAACAGTGAAACGTCCGGCCGCATGTTGACGCTCGACCGCTTCAGCTCCGCCAAGGTCTTCTGCGATCTTTCTGCGTCTTGCTATTTCATCGACTTCTTTTTGCCAGCTCATACGGGATTCCCTCTTTGTATCTCCATCACCGGACGCGCCAGTGTGGGGTCAGCGTAACAAGTATTGTTGACATTGTGAATGATTTCATCATCAATCGGAGTCAGATTACGAGCGGAGGAAACACAATGTCCCGACACGAAGAGCTTGCCGATGATCTG
Source organism: Aquicoccus sp. (assembly GCF_041686535.1). NCBI lineage: Bacteria > Pseudomonadati > Pseudomonadota > Alphaproteobacteria > Rhodobacterales > Paracoccaceae > Aquicoccus > Aquicoccus sp. The sequence goes on from NZ_JAWLDS010000011.1 coordinate 14,150, forward strand.
GAGACACGCCGCAAGCGCGTTCTTGAAATGGGTGGCCAGAAAAAACTGGCCGCGCGCAAGGCGGCAGGCCAACTCAATGCACGGGAGCGAATCGATCACCTGTTCGATCCGGAAAGCTTTGCCGAAACCGGAATGCTCGCCACGTCGCACATCCCCGCGATGCGTGAGAAGTCGCCCGCGGACGGCAAGGTTTGCGGCTATGGGCGGATCGAGGGGCGGCCCGCAGCGATGGTGTCCTGCGACATCACCACGCTGGGCGCATCATCAAGCCTGACCAATGTTCGCAAGATGGGGCATCTTCGTCGCACCGCCATTCGCAATGGCATGCCGATGATCTTCCTGAACGAAACATCCGGTGCGCGCATCCCCGATACCATGGGTGCCCAAGGCACGGGAGCCTTGGGCCAAGACCCCGAGCAGTTCATCCGCGGCCGTGAAATCCCCTATGTTTCGGCTTGCCTTGGGCCGAGCTACGGCACCGGCACGTGGTACACCATGTTGTCGGATTTCGTGGTGATGCGCAAAGGTGCATGCCTTGCGGTCTCTTCACCGCGCGTGACCTCGCTGGCGATTGGCGAAGAGGTGCAACTCGAGGAACTGGGCGGCTGGAAACTGCACACCGAAAAGACCGGCCTTGTCGATTACGCGGTGGACAGCGATGAAGATGCGCTCGATCTGATAAAGCGGTTCCTGTCCTATCTGCCCTCCCACGCCGAGGAGCTTCCGCCGGCGGTCGAGCCGCCGGACGAAAGCCAGTATGATGGGTCTGCGATCACCGACATCGTTCCAGCCGAGCGGCAGAAGGTCTATGACGTGCGCAAACTCATCGCCGCGATTGCCGATCCGGACTCGGTTTTCGAGCTCAAGCCGCGATTCGGACGAGTCGCCACGACTGCACTGACGCGCATGGGCGGCAAGGTGGTCGGTGTGGTCGCCACGAACCCGATGTTCAAGGGGGGCGCCCTCGACCCGGACGGATGCGACAAGATCACCAGCTTTCTGGTCCTCTGCGACAGCTTTCACATACCGATCGTGATGCTGACCGATACGCCGGGTTTCCTGATCGGTGTCGAGGGCGAAAGGCGCAAGGCACCGGGGAAAATCATGAACTTCATGTCCGCATTGCAAATGTGCAGCGTGCCGAAGCTCTCGATCGTGACCCGCAAATCCTATGGGCAGGCCTATCTGAACATGGGCGGCTCGCGCAACTCGGATGAGATGGCAGCCTGGACGACCGCGGACGTGGGTTTCATGGACCCGAATATCGGTGTCAATGTGATCTACGGGGTGACTGCGGAAAGCGACCCGCAAAAATTCGAGGAACTCAAGGCGGAAATATCTCGGGAAACATCGGCCTATGATCTTGCCGCGATCTATTCGGCACAATCGGTCCTTGATCCCCGAGAGACGCGCCAATGGCTGTTGTCGATGCTGGACGTGCATTCCCGGGGCAGGGATCGCGGCTTTTCGCGTCGGGCACTCGCCACCTGGCCAACCACATTCTGACGAACCGAATCACTCAACAGACCAAGAAAGAAAGGTAGAAGAGACACCATGGCTGAAGAAAAAATCTGCTCGGAAATCACCGGAACCGTCTGGAAGATCGAAATGGGCGTGGGAGATTCCGTCGAAGAAGACGATGTAATCATGATCCTTGAATCCATGAAAATGGAAATACCGGTACTCGCACCTTGCGCGGGCACGCTTAAGGAGTTTCTTGTAGATGAAGGAAGCGCAATAGCAGAAGACCAAGTCATTGCCATTGTCGACACCTGATTCTATAGGTCGTGCTCAGATAAACAATGAGTGTTTCGACTGGAATCTGATGTGACCTTGGGAAGTGTAAATCGTCTTGAACACAGTTTGGGATCAATCCGCCCGGGCTTGACGGAGGGGCCACAGGCCCTTTCGCTTGCCGAGCAAATCGCGACGCAACTCGCGGACTCGATCATAAACGAGGAATACGCGCCTGGAGCGCGAATACACGAGATTGCCGTTTCCGAGCAATTTCAGGTGAGCCGGGGACCAGTGCGTGAGGCATTGCGCATTCTCGAAAACGCCGGCCTGGTCTCGATCCAGCCAAGGCGCGGCGCCATCGTGACCAACCTGACGGTGGCGGAAGTCGATGACATTTTCGAAATCCGCGCCGTTCTCGTCGGACTGGCGGCGCGGCGCCTGGCACGCAGCTCCCCGCCCAAGAACCTGTCCCAGATCGAAGAACGGATCGCGAAGCTCCAGCATCTGACAACGCAGGCCGATCAGGATGCAGCGCGCTATGTCACGATCAGTCAGGAGTTGAGCTTTCTTCTCTGCGCAGGCACAGGAAGCGAACAGCTCACGTCGATCGTCTATTCCCTGTTCCACCAGACCATTCGTTACACCCGCATCGGCCTGTCAACGCCCGAGCGGCGACAGACCTCGGCCAAGACCTGGGCGAAACTGCTGGAGTATATCCGCGCCGGTGCAGAAGACGACGCGGAAAGGACCGCCCGCGAACTGGTCGATAATTCGCGGGCAATGGCGATCAAGATGCTGCGCAGCGAAGAGGGCACCAGCTGAGCTTGCCTCAACCGGCACCGTCCTGATCCATCGACTGGCGGACACTCACCCAGGATGACATCGCCCCAAGTGCGCGTGCGGCCTCTGGCAACTCGTCGAACACTGCAAGACCGGCCTTTCGCGCGCGTTCCTTGTCGCTACGTTGCCGCGCGTCGGTTGCCTCGGACCCGTCGGACCGCAACACGAGCACGATACGCGGCGCCTCTGGCAGCGCGCTGACGCGCACCGCCTCACGCACCAACCCGCCGATCACGTCGACGGACTGGTTGGCCGAGCTGGTGAATACCGGCAGGTTCACATGCACGACGATGGCATCATAGGCATCTGCGCCGGCAAGAATATCAAGAATCTCGCCAGCCACCGCACCGTCCCGATGGCGCAACGTGCCGGCCGGCGTATCGACGGGATTGGAAAGCCCGGTCCCGGGCGGAAGCCCGAGTTTTTCCAGTTCCTGCAACGCATTCCGCGGCACCTCCGGTGTGGTCAGCCCGGCCCGGGAAAAGGCGTCGGCCGCCAGGACACTGGTGCCACCGCCATTGCCGAACAACGCCACTCGCCGCAGCGGTCGCGCGGGGCGATCGGCCTCGGTCTGACAGATCAACAAGGCATCGAGGAAATCATCCAGTGTCTCGGCGATCATCATGCCCGTCTGCTGGGCGATGCCATCCCACAGACGCGCCTCGGCGGCCAGTGCGCCGGTGTGAGAGGCCGCCGCCCGGCGACCTTCCGCGGTCCGCCCGCCTACCAGCAGGACAACCGGCTTGCGCGCACCGGCCTGCCGCAGGCGCGCCACGAAACGACGACCGTCCCGGACGTCCTCGACATAAAGCCCGATCACCTTGGTCTCGGGATCGCACAGATGATATTCCAGCAGATCGGCAGGGCCGAGATCGGCGCTGTTGCCAAGCGTGGTCACGGCCGAATATCTCAGACCGCGCTGCTCACCGCGCAGGATCACATCGACCGCAAGCCCCCCGGATTGCGAGATCACGGCGACACCACCGGGTTCCGGGGTGGAACCGCCGACAAAGGTCAACCCGCCGCGGGGGCTGTGTATGCCCAGGCAGTTCGGCCCGATCAGTCTCGTTCCGGCGTCGCGCGCTGCCTCGAGAAGGCGGGCCTCCCGGTTCTGGCCGTCCTCGGCCTCGCCAAAGCCCGAGGACATCACCTGAACGAAGCGCGCCCGCCCCGGGGCCGCGGCAATGGCGTTGATCGCGGCTTCCGCGGCAACGGCGACATAGGCGAAATCGACCGGCTCGGGCAGGTCGGCAAGCGTGGGAACCGCCGCGAACCCCTCCACCTCGGCGGCCTTGGGATGAACGGGTTGAATCCGCCCCTTGTAACCATAGGCAAGGCTATGGCGGATCACCTCGTTTCCGAAGCTCGTTCCCGACGCAGAGGCGCCAAGCACCGCGATCGACTGCGGCCGGAACAGGGGCCGGAATGTCTTTTGAACGGCTTCGGGATCGAGAGGCGGCGGTTCGGGCACCGGCTGAAGGGGGGTGGGCGCAAGGAGAATGCGTGCATCCACCGCAATGGCGCCATCGCCATGCACGATCAGCGGATTGATGTCGATGGCACTCGCCTGTCCGTCAAGCGCAGACATCAACCCATCGCGCCCGCCCAGAGCCAGAAGCGCGGAAATGATCGCCCCTTCGTCACAGGGTGCCATTCCACGCGCGCCGCGCAGCAGCGGCGCCGAGCGCAGGGCATCGATCATGCCGCGTGCATCCGCCTCGGTGATCGGACAGGCCCGAAAGGCGACATCCTCAAAGATTTCCACGAAGACACCGCCAAGCCCGAGCATCACGCAAGGCCCAAGCCGGGCATCCCAGAACCCGCCAAGCACCATCTCCAGACCGGGCGCGCTTTGCTCCTCGACGAGAAACCCGTCAATGGCGGCCCCGGCGCGATCGGCGGCCTTGGCGATCTCGTCGAGCGCATGGCGTGTCTCCGCCGCGGTCTCAAGGCCGAGCCTGACGCCGCCGAAGTCCGATTTATGGGCGCCATCACGGGTCAGGACCTTGGCAACCATGGGCGCACGCAAGCCTGCAAGTGCGGATTCGGTGGCGTCCTGCGCAGTGCGCAGTCGCCGCCCCTGCGGCGCCGGAATCCCGGCGGCCCGCAAAAGCGCCTTGGCTTCGAGCTCCGAAATCGCGGTCGCCTCTGCCTCACGTGCCGCATCGGCTGCGCGTGTCGCGGTCTCGATCAGCGAAATTTCCATTCCGGCGTCCTTTTCTCGTTGAAGGCGCGCACGCCCTCGGCCCGATCATCGCTGGCCGAGAGACGTTGATGAACGGAGACTTCCAATGCCAGGCCAACCTTGAGCGGCGCATCAATGCCACCATCCATCGCCCGCTTCGCGCCTTGGACTGCAAGCGGTGCGTTGGCCGCGATCCGCCGCGCCACAGCGATCGCGGCTTCCAGTTCTTCCCCCGGCGGATGCAGCGCGTTGACAAGCCCCCAATCATGCGCCTCGCGCGCAGCGAACTTCTCGCCCGTGAGGATCAACTCCTTGGCGCGGCGCAGGCCGAGGGCGCGCGGCAAAAGCTGCGTGCCGCCCGCGCCGGGCATGATTCCAAGCGTGATCTCGGGCAAACCGAAAACCGCGTTCTCGGCCGCATGAACGAAATCCGCACCAAGGGCGAGTTCGCACCCGCCCCCGAGTGCATAACCGCGAACCGCGGCGATGACGGGCCAGGGAAAGTTCCACAGGCTTTCGAAGGTATCGCGGTAAAGCGCGTGCTGCTTGCGCCATGCGTCGTTCGACATCCCGGCGCGTTCCTTGAGATCCGCGCCCACGCTGAAGGCCCGCTCCCCCGCGCCGGTCAGCACCACGGCGCGGATGTCGTCGCGCCGCCTGAGCGTCGTGCCGAAAAGCGTGAGCATTTCTTCGGCCATGGCGGTGTCGAACGCGTTCATCGCCTGCGGGCGATCCAGGGTGACGACGACCACGCCGCCCCCTGTCTCGGAAAGCTGCAGTCGCCGTGTCATCGCAACACCCCCGGCAGCCAGGTTGCCAGCCCCGGCAGGAAGATCATGAGGACAGCATAGACAATGCCCACCGCGACGAACATCAGTGCATTGCCGAACGCCCGATCCGCAGAGAGGTTGATCACACTGGACGCGGTGTAGAGCCCGACACAGACCGGTGGGGTCAGCAACCCGAGACCGGCAAAGGCCGTGAACACGATGTAGAGATGCGTCAGCGGTATGTCGAGGCTGATCGCGACTGCCATGAACACCGGGACTGTCAGATAGAACACCGGAACGATCTCGACGAACGTGCCCAGGATCAGGCAGATGACCCCAACCACGAAGAGGAACATGATCGGCGTTACGCCATATTCGACAAAGAAGGTGGTGAGCTTCTGCGGCGCCTGGGTATAGGTCAGCACGACCGACAGGAAGGTCGCCATCGCGATGATCGAAAAGATCACGGCCGTGGTAACCGCCGTTCCCTGTAGTGACTGCCAGAGCGTCTTGTAGGTTAGTTCACGGTGAATCGTGAACCCCAGGAAAATCGCCCAGATTGAGGCGACGGCCGCCGTTTCCGATGGTGTCAGCAACCCGCTGTAAATGCCGCCCAGGATGATCACCGGTGTCAGCAAGCCGGGCAGCGCCTCGCGAAACGTGCTGAGCCGATGGGCCAGGGTTGCACGCTTTTCCCGCTCCATGTGCCGACAGCGGATCACAACGACGATGACGAGGATCACGAGAAGCGTCAGGCCGGGGAATACCCCGGCGGCGAAAGTATCCGATACCGGCACGCCGGTGAGCGCCGAATAGATGATCGCGGCGTTTGACGGGGGGATCAGGGCCTCAAGCAGGCCCGCCGCCGCGGCAAGTGCCACGGTGAAAGGCGCGGAATAGCCCTTGCGCAACATCTGCGGCATCATGATCGAACCGACCGCCGTGATTGCGGCAAGGATCGAACCGCAAAACGCGGCGAAAAAGCCCATCGTGATGACCATCGCAACCCCGAGCCCGCCGGGCCAGTGCCCGACAAGCGCCATCGCGAAGTCGACCAGTCGCCGGGCGACACCGGAACGCAGCATGACGAGGCCGGCAAAGACGAACAGCGGAATGGCGAGCAACACCTGCTTGGTGACCGCGCCAAACGCGACCTGGATCAGTGTGGACCAGGGCAGGTTCAGACCCTGGGTTGCAACCGCACTCGAACCGATACCGAAGACAAGGAAAATCGGGAGCGACAGGAAAAGAAGAACGAGCGACAGCCCGATGACGACAGGGACCATGGATCATGCCTCCGCTTGGTTGGGTTGCGTTGCGGAAACGTCGGGATCCGTGTCCCCGACAATTGCTTTCAGGAGATTCTCCAGCGCGAAGCTGGTCAGGATGGCAAAGCCTACCGGGAAGGACAGGTAGATCCACCAGATCGGGAAGGCCCACTCCATCTCGGTCTTCTGTCCAACCGTCTTGAACAATGTCGTGGCATCAAAACCGGCATAACAGAACGTGACGCCGGCCCCGATCGCGATGAGCGCAACAATGGCACGCAGCGCGCGGGCGGGTCGCGGAGACAATCGCTCGGGCAGGAAATCGACCGCGATATGCGATCCGCTGCGCATGAGGATGCCGGCAACCGGAAAGATCAGCCAGGGCATGAGGATCGGCGGCAGCTCCATCACCACGTTGTATCCGATGCCGGTCACATACCGGGTGACCGCTCCACCAAACACCGTCAGGACCATGAAGCCGACCAGGATCCCTGCAAATGTCTTGACGACGATCTCAAGAATGTTGTTGAGCCCGACAAGGGCGCGCAGCGCGGATGTCATTGGAATCTCCCCGAAAATGAATTCAGTATGGGGGCTGCTCCGCACATGGCGGAGCAGCGCCGATATGGTGGTCTACTGGCTGGAATACTCCAGCACGGCATCCATCACCTCGGGGTCAATCATCTCGCTCAACCCGGGAAAGACTTCCTCCCGGTTGATGCGCTCGAACTCCTCCTGCGCTTCTTCGCTCAAGGTGTCCACCTGGCCGCCTCGTTCTTCGAATTCCTCCAGAACCTCGTCCGAGAAGGCCATGATCGATTCCGTGGATTCCTCCGAGATTTCCTCGCCCACTTCGATCAGCAGGTCCTGAACGTCTTCGGGAAGCCCGTCCCACCAGGCCTGATTGGCGAGGATGAACGAATCCGCGTAGAACTGGTGAGGCAGTTCCGCATACTTGATATGGTCCCACCAGCTATAGGCCTTGATGGCCGAGGGCACCGTCGCGAAAGTGTCGATCATCCCGTTCTGAAGCGCCGTGTAGACCTCGCCTGTGGGCATCGAGACCGCATCCGCGCCAAGAGCGCTCCAGCGCGGCCGTTCGACACCACTGAGATAGCGTGCCTTGAGACCGTCATAGGCGTCGGGCGAGGTCAACGGACGCTTGGCCGTGAAGGACATGAAGGGTCCGGTGGGATTGTAGGCGATGAACTTGGTGCGCGTCCGGGTTAGCACGTCATTCCAGATCTCTTGGCCCACCTCGGTTTCACGGAAGAACTTGCGAAGATGATCGAAGTCCTCGAAAACCCCCGGAAGCGCTTCGACGTTATAGTTCTGGTTCACCGGCGGGAAGCTCACCGTTCCGACAACGCCGCCAAGCTGGACAGAGCCCGAGGTCAACGCGCTCATGATCTCGCGAATGCCGAAAAGCTGCCCGGACGGAAAGGTTTCGATCCGGATCTTGCCTTCGCCTCTTTCATTCACCCGGTCGGCGAATTCCTGGCTGTATATGGCGCTGTGGTGTTTGGGGGCCCAGTGATAGCTGAGTCGCGCAACAATCTCTTCGGCCGATGCGACGGGGGCCCAAACGGCTCCCGCGACTAGGCCAAGCCCCAGGGTTGTGGCGGCACGGACGCGCCGCAGCGTGTTTGCAATATTCTCTGACATGTTTCCTCCCTACGTCCAGTTCTGGACTGCTTAGCGTCGCAATCCAAGGCAGGGCCAAAGATTCGACTACTGATGAATGTTGACATTCTTAATTTCCTTACGTCAACTCCTCTTTGTCCAAACAGGAGGGAAAACAATGCTGCGCACTGAATTTCAAAGCGATACTGTACTGGTCACGGGGGCGACGGCGGGCTTCGGGCTCGCAATCGCCCGCAAGTTCCATTCTGCCGGCGCCCGAGTCGTCGCAGTCGGTCGCCGTCAGGACCGGCTCACGGCCCTGCAGGAAGAACTGGGTGACCGCCTCTTGCCGCTTGTTCTCGATGTCGGAGACATGGCCGCCATCGCACGGGAAATGGAACAACTACCCGCAGACTTCCGCGATCTCACCTTGCTTGTGAACAACGCCGGGTTCGGCACCGACCGGGGCGCCGTCCAGGATGCGGCACTCGCGGATTGGGACGACATGGTGAACGTCAATATCCGGGGCCTGCTGCACATGACCCACCATGCGCTCCCCGGAATGCTCGCGCGGGGCCGTGGCCAGATCATCAATATCGGCTCGGTTGCGGGCCGGGCCGTCGGGCCGACCAACGCCGTCTACAGCGCAACGAAATCTTTCGTTCTTCAATTCACCAAGGCCCTGAAAACCGATCTGATCGGCACGCCGGTCCGCGCAAGCTACATTGCGCCCGGTGCGGCCGAGACCGAATTCTCGCTGGTCCGCTGGCAGGGTGACGAGTCTCGGGCCGCCAAGGCTTATGCTGGTTATCAGCCGCTGACCGCCGAAGACATCGCCGAAGCGGTGTTCTTCGCGGCCGCGATGCCCGCGCATGTCGATGTCACCGAGCTGGAACTGATGCCGCATCAACAGGGGTTCGGGCCGCGCATCTTCGCGCGCGACCAAGGGTAAGGCGGCGTCGGTCAGGCGCCCCCGCCGACATCGAGCGTCGAGCCCGTGATATAGGAGGCCTCGTCCGACAAAAGCCAGACTATCGCGTTGGCAACCTCGTCCGGGGTGCCTGCGCGCCCCATCGGCATCCGTGGCCCGACCTTCTCGATCCTGCCGGCCATCCCCGCGCGCGCGTGAATGGGCGTGTCGATCAGTCCGGGGCGCACCGACATGACCCTGATCCCCTCGCGCGCCACTTCCAGCGCGAAACCATGGGTAAAGGCATCGAGCGCCGCTTTCGAGGCCGCGTAGTGCACATAGAGTTTCGGAGCGCCATGAACGGCCGCAAGCGACGAGACATTGACGATCGTGCCCCCCGGACCGCCTTTTTCGGTCGACAGCCGTGCCGCGGCCTCGCGGGCGGCGATCATCGCCCCGGTGACATTCACGCGCATCAAACCGTCGATCTCGTCGCCATCCATCTCCTCGAGACGCATGGCGCGCGCAGCAACCCGCGCCGCATTGTTCACGAGGCCACCAAGCGGCGGCAAGGCGGCGTCCACGGCGCGAAACAGCTCGATCACCTCTTCCTCTTTGCCCATGTCGGCGTGAAAGGCCTGCGCCACCCCGCCCGCATCGACGATATCGGCGACGACCTTCTGCGCGCCTTCCCGACCGGACCTGTAGTGAACGGCGACGGCCCAACCCCGGGCAGCGGCAAGCAGGGCGGTCGCGGCGCCGATACCGCCCGCTGCACCGGTAACGATCACGGTCTTCTGTGTCATGCTTCTGTCTCCTTCTCGATTGCCTCTGTTCCCCGGACGACCACCACCGCGCTTACTGCGAACGCAACGGCAAGAAAGACGATGCCCGGCGTGTAGCTCCCGGTTGCCAGGACCGACATGCTCAACAAGGCAGGGCCAAAAAGCCCCCCCAGATAGGCAAAGACCATCGACCCCGCGGTCGCGGACAGAACCCCGCCCTGGCCGCCGCGTGCCTCACCGGCGCGCGCCACCTCGGCGAGCAACACCCCGCTCCAGCCCATCGGCACAAAGCCCAGCGCGATACTGATCAGGGCGATGGCCACCCATGGCCATTCCGGCCCCAGGAAAAGCAGGATCATCAGCAGCCCCGCCCCCGACCAGGCAAGCCATGACAGAACCTGCCGCGGGCGCCCCGAATCCGCGCGCCATCCCCAGTAGAGCCGGCCGAAAATGCTCGCCGTCATCGTCAGCGAAAGCATCGCCGCGGCGCCTTCGGGTGGCAGCTGGCTTTCGCGCCAGATCATCGCGATATAAACCGACATGAAGCCGAACTGCGCCATCGAGAAAGCAAAGACCGCAATCGCCAGACCGCGTTGCACCGGATCGGCCAGCACGTCCCGCGCCGGCGCGAAGGGCAGCTTGAACCGGATCGACACGCCCGCGAGTCCGTCCTGCCCGAGCCTGTTGCCGACAAGCGGTGACAACCCCGCAACCAGGATCGCCAGTGCCATGGTGGCGATTGCCGCCATGCGCCAGTCCGACATCAGCACGATAACAGGCAGGACAAAGCCCGCGGCCGCACCGCCGATCGCCACGCTCGATTGCTTGAACGAGAACACGAGGTTCCGGTGCCGGCCGACCGCGATCCGATTGAGCAGCCGCGACCCGATCGGATTGACCGGTCCATAGCCGATCCCGATCAGGATCGCGCCCAGCACAACCAGCACCGGCCCGTTGGCAAGCGCAAGGGCCAGCGCACCTAGGGCGACGACGGCAAGCGATGCCGACGCACCGTTGAACGACCCCCATCTTGCCACGACTCCGGCCGTCCCGGTCGACGAGACCAGCGCCGTGGCAAATATGATCGCCGTGAAAATCCCGATGAAATCGGCATCAAGGCCAAGCCCCAGCGCCGCGAATGGAGCCAGGACAGGGGCGGTTTGCACCGCCGCCACCACCGCCGTCTGGTAAATCAGCACGAAGCCGATTCCAAGAACGGCATTCTGGGGTGATGGCTTGCTCATGTGATCATGCTCCGCCAGGCCCACGGTCCGTGCCGGGCAGGATGGCACGGGTTCACGCCCAGGATCGAGCGATCTTCTTTCATCAGGTAACCTCGCGCAATGCCGGGCGCTTGGCGCCGCCGAGCGCCCGGCCCAAGGCCGGAAGGCTTCGGTGCAGGCGAAAGGCGATCTGGGGAATGGCCGTCATGTCGCCAAACCGCCCGCGTGTCAGCAAGCCGAAAGCCCAGATGCTCTCCTGCGCGCGCCCGTCATCGTCCAGAACGCGCCCGTCGCCATCGACCTCGAGACCCAGGCCCATGCTGTCGCGCTTCGCCAATCCGAGATCGCACAAGGCGCCGACGAACGGATCATCCGACAGGGTCTTCGGCCCGGTGCAATTGATCACGGTGTCAAAGCTCTTGCAGGTCGTCGTCCGGTCGCGCCCCACCAGCTGCGCCTCGAGGCGGTCGCCGCGCGCCTCAAGCCCCGCCAGGCGAGCCACGCGAAATTCCAGCTGACCGGCTTCCTCCATCGCCGCGACGATGGCGCCGGTCTGCGGCACCATTCGATACCGGTTGACGTCATACCACGGCTTGAGGTGGCGCAGGAACCGGCGCTTCTCGGTCTCGCTGAAATTCGGCCAGAGCCATCCCGCGGCATCCCGCGCCTCGTCGAAAGGGGCCTTCAGGTCGCGCCCTTCCGCGATGGCCGCCGCCATGTCCCGGCGCAGGGCCCGGACGGCAGCCCGGAGCGTCAGCCCCTCGCCGTGGCGCTCGATGAAACGCGGCATCGGCCGCGCCAGCCGCTGCATGAGCGCCGCCACGTCCGGCGCCTCGCCCTGGGGCTGGGGCAAGAGCCCCCTGCGCGATATCGCGGTTATCGGCCCGCGATGCCCCTGGCGCGACAGGGTCGCCACGACATCCGCCGCGGTCAGGCCCGTCCCGACAAGCAGAACCGCGTTATCGGGTGGAACCGCTGATACCGCCTCCGTGTCGAACGGATCACCGACATATCCGGGGTGGCTGCGCGCATCGGTCGTGACCGCCCCGGGCGGCGACGGGCGCTGCCCGCCAAACGCGAGGATGGTCAGATCGGGCTCGAGGGTGCGCCCCGAGGCCAGCGCGATCTGCACCCCGTGATCGACGCGGCGCGCGCCAACCGCGCGATCCCGGACATGGCGAACCGTGGACCCGTGGGCATTTGCCGCAAGCGTCGTCTGCAAGGTGTCGTTCATGTAACGGCGGACATCGGATCGGCGGACATATCGGACCCCTGACTCGGCGCGCGCCTCCGGATCCCCTGCCGAGGCCCCCGCAGCCTCGTACCAGCGCGCGAAATGACCTATGTCATCCGGAAAGAGAACCAGGAGTTCATGGGTGCCGTTCACCCGGTGGTCGGGATCATCGCCACCATAGGCAAGACCCCCGCCCAGTTCCTCACGCGGCTCCACGACCGTGATGCTCAGTTGCGCCGGCACGCTGGCGCAAAGTCGAATTGCAACGGCGGTCCCGGTAAAGCCGCCTCCGATGATCGCTATTTTCCGCATGCCATGTCTCCGCCTCGCACACAGACTGACGCGAAAATATTAATATTGTCAACATTAGTAACTTTTGACGTCCTCATGCTGCATACCCCCGATCCCGTCTCCGCGCGACCGGCGCTTTCACGAAACGTCCACATGGCAGGCGATCCGCCTGAAAATCAGGCATAATCGCATTGGACTGGTGGCGCAGAGCGCGCGGTCCCGGGCTCCGACTGGCTGTTGCAGGTCACGACGATAACCTCGGGCCACCAGTGACAAGAGACCCGCGATGATCGCCCGCACCGCCCCACCGTCCACCCATCAACGCAGCCAGGGTGCGGCGCATGTCACGCTGTTGCCCGGGCCGAACGGCGGGCGGCTCGACCGGCGGCATCAGGCAGGATCGGCCAAGGCATTCGTGCATCCCGGCCAGCCGGGACCGGAGATCGTCCTGCTCAACACCTCGGGCGGGCTGACCGGCGGCGACCGGCTCTGCTATCGCATCGACCTTGGCCCGGGATGTCGCGCCACGGGCACCACCCAGACCGCCGAGCGGGCCTATCGCAGCGCCGCCGGCGCAGCCGAGGTCACGGTGCACCACGCGGTCGGCGCTGGCGGGCATCTCGACTGGCTGCCGCAGGAAACCATTTTGTTCGAAGGCAGTCATCTTGCGCGGGAAACCGGTATCGACCTCGCGGCGGATGCCTCCTGCCTCCTGCTGGAAGCCATCGTGCTGGGCCGCGCCGCCATGGGCGAGACGCTGGCCCGTGTCACGCTGAAAGACACGCGTCGCATCCACCGCGCGGGCCGGCCGGTGCTGGTCGAACCGCTGCACCTGGGCAGCGCCGCGCTGACCGCCGGGCCGGCAATCCTAAACGACGCGCGCGCCTTTGCGACGCTGGCGATGGTGTCGCGAGGCAGCGAAGACGCGATTGGCCCGGTCCGCGCCGCTCTCGACGAACCCGGCGTGACCGGGGGGGCCTCGGGCTTCGACGGCAAGCTGGTAATCCGGCTGATGGCCGCCGACGGCTGGCCCCTGCGCCGACAGATCATGCGCCTTTTGCACATCCTGCGCCCCGGGCCCCTGCCCCGCGTCTGGCAGATCCAGGAGATACGACAATGAACCTCACCCCCCGCGAGAAAGACAAGCTCCTGATCTCGGTCGCCGCGATGGTGGCGCGCGGGCGGCTTGCACGTGGCGTCAAGCTCAACCACCCCGAGGCGGTGGCGCTGATCACCGATTTCGTGGTCGAAGGCGCCCGCGAAGGGCGCTCTGTCGCCGACCTGATGGAAGCCGGCGCCCATGTCCTGACGCCCGAGCAATGCATGGAGGGCATCCCGCAGATGATCCGTTCCGTGCAGGTCGAAGCCACCTTTCCCGACGGCACCAAGCTCGTCACCGTCCACGACCCGATCCGCTGAAAGGACCATCTCCATGCGCCATATCCTTCCCGTTCTGCTGCTGACCCCCTCATTCGCCCATGCCCATCCCGGCCCGCACCTGCACCCGCACGGAATCGACGTCATGTGGCTGGTGGTGGTGGCCCTGCTGGCCCTAGCGGGCGGGTATGTCATCGGCCGGGGCCGCAAATGACCCCCGGAGAGATCATCCCCGCCCCCGGTGACATCACCCTCAACGCCGATGCCCAGGTCACTGTTCTCGAAGTCGCCAATACCGGCGACCGGCCCGTGCAAGTGGGCAGCCACTACCATTTCGCCGAGGCCAATGCAGGGCTCAGCTTCAACCGTGCCGCCGCCCGTGGACAACGCCTCGACATCCCCGCCGGCACCGCCGTGCGCTTCGAACCGGGCCAGACCCGCGAGGTGCGGCTTGTGCCCTATGGTGGCGCGCGGCGGGTGTTCGGCTTCAATCAGCAGGTCATGGGGGAGCTCTGACATGGCCACGACCATCTCCCGCCACGCCTATGCCGGCATGTATGGCCCCACCACCGGCGACCGCCTGCGGCTGGCCGATACCGATCTCGTCATCGAGGTCGAGCGCGACCTGACAACCTATGGCGAAGAGGTGAAGTTCGGCGGCGGCAAGGTGATCCGCGACGGGATGGGCCAATCCCAGGCAACCCGCGCCGAGGGCGCCATGGATACCGTGATCACCAATGCGCTGATCGTTGATCACACCGGCATCACCAAGGCCGATATCGGCCTGCGCGACGGGCGCATCGCCACCATCGGCAAGGCCGGCAACCCCGATACGCAACCCGGCGTCGATATCGTCATCGGCCCCGGAACCGAGGTGATCGCGGCCGAGGGCAGGATCCTGACGGCCGGGGGCCTTGACGCGCATATCCATTTCATCTGCCCGCAACAGATCGACGACGCGCTGCACTCCGGCATCACCACCATGCTGGGCGGCGGCACCGGCCCGGCGCATGGCACACTGGCCACCACCTGCACCCCGGGGGCGTTTCATCTCGGGCGCATGTTGCAGGCCGCCGATGCCTTCCCGATGAACCTCGGTTTCGCAGGCAAGGGCAACGCGAGCCTGCCCGGCGCGCTGATCGAGCAGGTCCATGCCGGGGCCTGCGCGCTCAAGCTGCACGAGGATTGGGGGACGACACCGGCCGCGATCGACAATTGCCTCTCGGTCGCCGATGACATGGATGTGCAGGTGATGATCCACAGCGACACGCTCAACGAAAGCGGCTTTGTCGAGAACACCCTTGCCGCCTTCAAGGGCCGCACCATCCACGCCTATCACACCGAAGGCGCGGGCGGCGGGCACGCACCCGACATCATGAAGGTGGTGGGCGCGCAGAACGTGCTGCCATCCTCAACCAACCCCACCATGCCCTATACCGTCAACACGATCGAGGAACATCTCGACATGCTGATGGTCTGTCACCATCTCGATCGCACGATCCCCGAGGACGTGGCCTTTGCCGAGAGCCGCATCCGGCGCGAGACCATCGCCGCCGAGGACATCCTGCACGACATGGGCGCGTTTTCGGTCATGGCCTCGGACAGCCAGGCCATGGGGCGCGTCGGCGAGGTGATCATTCGCACCTGGCAGACGGCCGACAAGATGCGCAAGCAGCGCGGGCGCCTGCCCGAAGAAACCGGTGACAACGACAACGCGCGGGTCAAGCGCTACATCGCCAAATACACCATCAACCCCGCCATCGCCCACGGAATGAGCGCCCATATCGGCAGCATCGAACCGGGCAAGCGCGCAGATCTGGTGCTCTGGGATCCAGCCTTTTTCGGCGCCAAGCCCGAGATGGTGCTGATGGGCGGCTCGATCGTGCTCGCACAGATGGGCGACCCCAACGGCTCGATCCCCGCCCAGCCGGTGCATTCGCGCCCCATGTTCGCCGCCTTCGGCCGGTCGGTCGAGCGTTCCTCGGTCCTCTTCGTGAGCGCCGCGGCACAGGCCGACGGGATCGGCGCGGCGCTGGGTCTGGCCAAGGACACGCTGGCCGTGTCGAACACCCGCAGTATCGGCAAGCGCGACATGATCCACAACGATCTCACACCCGAGATCGCGGTGGACCCCGAAACCTACGAGGTGCGCGCGGATGGCGAGTTGCTCACCTGCGAACCGGCGCGCGAACTGCCGCTGGCGCAACGCTATTTCCTGTTCTGAGGTGCTTTCATGACCGATCTGCCCGTTGCCCGTGACCTGCTCTCCGCGGCCCCCGAAACCATCGCCGATACCGTCGTGCTCGACTACGACGCGCGGCTGATGCGGCGCAAGCTGCTGGTGGGCCGTGGCGGGCTGGCCTTTCTCGTCGATCTGGCCGAGGTCACCAACCTTGACGATCACTGGGGCTTCGCCCTCGAAGATGGCCGCGCCGTGGGGGTGGAAGCCGCGCCCGAAGACCTTGTCGAAGTGCGCGGCGACCTCGCGCGCCTCGCCTGGCATATCGGCAACCGCCACACGCCCTGCCAGATCGGCGCCGACCACCTGACGATCCGCCGCGACCACGTGATCGAGGCGATGCTGACCCATCTCGGCGCCGTGCTGACCCCGGTCACGGGGCCGTTCCTCCCCGAGGGCGGCGCCTATGGCAAAGGGCGCACGATGGGGCATGATCATGGCCACACACATCACACCCACACCCATGCCTGATGCTGACACCCGCGCATCTCACCCTGATCCAATGGCTGTCGCCCGCCTTTCCGACCGGGGCCTTCGCCTATTCCCACGGGCTGGAACACGAGATCGCGACCGGTATCGTTCATGACGCGGCCAGCCTCGAAAGCTGGCTGACGAATATCCTGCGCTTCGGCGCGGGCTGGCAGGACGCGGTGCTCCTGGCCCGCGCGCTCCGTGATGACCGCGAGGCGCTGGACGACCTGGCCCGCGCGCTTGCACCCTGTGCCGAGCGCTTGCAGGAGGGGCTGGAACAGGGCGCGGCGCTGGCCCGCACGGTCGCGGGCATCACCGGGCGCACCCTGTCCCCCCGGATGCTCCCGGTCGCCCTCGGCGAGGCGGCCGCCGCGCTCGACCTGCCCGAGGGGGACGTGATCGCGCTTTATTTGCAAGGCTTTGCCGGAAACCTTGTCACCATCGCGATCCGCCACGTTCCGCTAGGCCAGACCGAGGGGCAGGCCGTGCTGCACCACCTCGCGCCGCTGATCCACTGTCTCGCCAACCGCGCCGCCATGGCACCCCTGGGCGCGCTTGGCACCTGCGCGCTGGCCGGCGACCTGGCGGCGCTCTGCCATGAAACCCAAGAGGTAAGGATATTTCGCACATGACCGGAACGGCAATGAACGGACCGCTGCGCGTGGGCATCGGCGGCCCTGTCGGGGCAGGCAAGACCACGCTGACCGAAGGGCTCGCCCGGGCGTTGGCCCCGCGCTGCTCGATGGCGGTGATCACCAACGACATCTACACCCGCGAGGACGCGGAACATCTGATGCGCGCGCAGGTGCTGCCCGGCGAGCGTATCCGCGGGGTCGAGACCGGCGGCTGCCCGCATACCGCGATCCGCGAGGATGCCTCGATCAACCTTGCCGCCGTGGCCGGGTTGAACACCGCCTTTCCCGACCTGGACCTGGTCCTGATCGAATCCGGGGGCGACAACCTCGCCGCCACCTTCAGCCCGGAACTGGCGGATCTCACGATCTATGTGATCGACACCGCCGCCGGCCAGGACATCCCGCGCAAACGCGGCCCCGGGCTGACACGGTCCGATCTTCTGGTGGTCAACAAGACCGACCTCGCACCATATGTGGGCGTCGATCTGGCACAGCTCGAGGCCGACACCGCCCGCGCGCGTGGCGCGCGTCCCCATGTGCTGGCCCAGTTGCGCAGCGGCAAGGGGCTGGATGAGGTCATCCGCTTTCTGGAAATCCAGGGCGGATTGTCTCTCGCGGCCCCTGGCAGGGAGACGCCGCCGTCACGCGCGGAGATCGGCATCGACTGACCGGGATCGCACCGCGCGGTCCGGGCCCGGATGGTGTGCGCACGACGCGCCCGCACTCCCAGCGGCAAGGCGCCTCAAGTCTGCAGCGGCGGGTTGTCGCTTGCCCGCGGCGGTGGTGGATCAATCAGCCCGGGCGAGAAGAAGGTGTGACAGGCCCGCCCCTGCCGTTTCGAGGCATAAAGCGCCGTATCCGCGTCCGCCATGATCCGCTCGGCCTCGGGCGTGTCGTAATCACTCGAAAGGGCGGTGCCGCAACTGGCCGAGATCCGGCAGACATGACCCTCGAACGGAATCGGCTTTTCCATCTCCTCGATGATCCGGCTCGCCACGCAAGCCAGCGCCGCGCGGTCGGTCAGCCCCTCGAACAGGATCACGAACTCGTCGCCCCCGGTTCGCGCCACCGTGTCCACACCGCGGCGCGTGGCAGCCATCATGATCCGGGCGACCTCCTGCAACACGTGGTCCCCCGCCGCGTGACCCAACCGGTCATTCACCGCCTTGAAGAAATCTAGGTCGACATGCATCAGGGCAAAGGGCACCCCCGCCGCGATCACCCGGCCCAGCACGTGATCCAGCGCCCGCCGGTTCTTGAGCCCGGTCAGCGTGTCGGTGAACGCCTGTTCCTCCGCGGCGATCTTGGCCCCCTGCAGGCGCAGGTTGAGCAGGCGCGACGCCTCCATTGCCGCCGATTTCGCCTCGACAAGGTAAAGCATCTCGATCGCCAGATCGGTGGCCGCGAAATCGCCGCTGGTCAACCGGTAGTCGCGCACGGCATCGAGGATCGAGATCCCGAATGACAGGTTCACGATCGCACCGCCCCCGCCCGGCAGCGGCATCAGAACACCCTTGAGCCCGGTCGCGGGCGTGTCGCGAAACCGCAGGTGCAGCTTGATCCCCGACGAGGCCATCAGATCGGCCATCGACGTCACCCCGCGCGGGCGGCGCAGCTCGAACCTGTCAAGAAACCGCCCCCCGGTCAGTGGCGCGTCGGGGCGCAGTTTGCGCAGGGTCGGACCGGCATGAACGACATGCCCGCTCGGGTCGAGCACCACATGCATCGGGCAAAGCGTGTCGAGGACGCCGCGCCACGCCGCCACGTCGGAACCGGCACGCTCATCTGTCGCCCGGCACGTCATCCCGCCCGCGCCCCCAGGTCGAAATCGCGCCCCTCGGCAAAACCGGTCTCGATCAGCGTGATGTCGATCCACTCCTGCTCGTGCCGGGCACCGCGATGGTCAAGCAGCACAAGCGCGCCGTAATCGTCGGCAAGGGAGCGCAGGATCCCCATCATCACGTGCCCGAATCCGTCCCGCGATCCGCGCACCGTCAGGCTGAACCGGTCGGGCGCATGTTCGTGCAATTCGAGATCCGGCAAATCGAGGTCCGGCACCGCAAGCCGCGCCCGCTCGGGCAGGTCGCCCAGCGAATGCAGGAATTCCACGAAATCCACCCCGCCAAAGCGCAACAGGCGGCGCAATGCCTCGGCATTGGGATGGCTCACAAGATAGGTGCCGATATCCTCGAGCACCTCGTCGCGGGGCTTGCCAAGGTCGCCGCAAACCGCGTCGAGGACGCGCGGCGTCAGCGCGTTGTCATAGACCAGCATCGCCTCGAAATCGGTGAATCCCAGATCCACAGACCGGGCCACCTGCGCCCATCGCTCCGGCCCATAGGTATCGGTCACGAATCTCTGGATCGCCCTGTTGATCAGTCCATGCATGAGACACCCGGCAACTTGTTATCGGCACCGAGACTGCCCCGGCGGACCTTAACAGGAACTCAACGATCTCAATTGTCGGGAATTAGTTCCATGTCGCCGATCCGAAGCGCCCGGAGACCGGCCGGAACGATCTCGAAGCGCCCGTCCAACGCCGCGCCGATGATCGCCCCGGCACTGCCCCTTACCTGCGCGCCCGAATCGCGATCGCCGCTCATGTCTTGGGCCCCGCCCGTCCGTGACAAGACGCCATCGCGCAACAAGATGCCCTGCACCTGCAAACGGTCCGCTCCCATATGCAACAGCATGAAACCGTGTTCCTCGCCGATTCCCGGGTGGAACGGCCCGGTAACGGCCACGCATCCCGGCCGCCCGTCGCCGATCTCCGTGTCGCAGGCCCGTGCCCATTCGCTCAGCAGAAAGCCCGGCACCCGGTCCAGAGCCTCGATCGGCACGGTCCGCGCCCCGGGCATGAGCGTCAGCGTCGCACTCACCGTTTCGGCCATTTCGTCGCTGCCGGTCTCGCGGGTGGCCTGCTCGAAACCATAGCGCGACCGCGTCTCCCGCGCTTGCGCCACGGCCCGCGTCAGGCTGGCATCACCCTCCGCTTCGGCGCTGACCGATACCCGGTCCAGCGCCGCCTGCCCGGCATGACCCCAAAGCTGCGCCAGTTCCCACAGCGCCATTTCCCGCGGCTCCAGCCCGCCGCTCTCGATCCGCGCAAGCTGGCTCTGGGCGCTGATCCGCGTGGCGTCGATCACCGGCGTGAGCCACAGCCCAGCGGCCACCACCACGGCCATCGCCATCCACCTGTTGGCGCCCCGGATGCGCGCCATCCAGCCCGCACCGCGCAGCACCGCGCCCGCATAGGCCACCCCGTAGGCCAGCAGGAACACCGCCGCCAGCCCCGCCGCGAGGCGATCCGGGGTCCAGCCATACTGATCCACCCGCCGCCATACCGCAAAGACCGCCAACCCCGCCAGAACCGGCAGCATCAGCGCCATCAACCGCCCGGCGTCGCGGATCACGTCGCTTTGCGCCGCGCTCGCATCGTCACGGTCGGTCGCCGTGGAAATCAGCGTGACCGCCGCCAGCGCCACCCCCATCAGCGTGGCCGCCGGCGAAAGCCCCCCGAACAGCCCGTCCAGCCCCCGAAACGGGATCGCCGCCAGGAACAGTGCCACCACCGGCAACAGCACCGGCAACATCAGCCGCAGAAGGCGGTGGATGACGAAGGGCGAGACATAGGCGCGCATCTCGTGCACCACCTGGATCGCCAGCCCCAGCAACAACCCGCTCAGGACATAGGGCACCGGATCGAGGTCGATGAAATCGGCGATGATGGTGATCCCCACCAGGTGCAACAACTGGTCCGACAGCATCAGCACCGCCCAGAACAGCGCGGTGAAAAGCACCGCCGCGACGTAGCGCACCACGATCATCCACGCCGCATCGAACAAGAGCGGATAGCGCTTCCAGCCCCCCCGCTCGGCACAACCTGCGGCGGCGAAAGGCGTGGCGATGAACAGGATCGCGCCCAGCGCCACCGCCCCGTGCCCGTGTTTCATAAGGTCATGCGCCTGCGGATACCGCAGCGAGGCAAGCCAGATCAGCCCCGCCGCAGGCACCGCGATGCTCAGCGCGCCCAGCGCCGCACGCCCGATCCGCTCGGGTCCGCCCAGCGCCAGCAGCACACCGAACCCGCCCAGGATCAGCGTGGCCAGCACCAGCAACAGCCGCTGATCGCCCAGCGCATCGGGCAGCACATCCACGAACAGCCAAAGCGCCAGCCCCGCCGCCGCGCCGATCACGGCCATCTCCGCCCGGTTGCGCGTGATCCTGCGATCGCCTGCCCTTACCATGTCCTGCCTCCTCGATTCCACGTCAGACTAGCCGCATTCGCCCGGTTGACGCAGCCCCAAAATCCATAGGCCGTTCCAGCCCCGTGCGCACTGCATCAATCGGCCCGCACATCCGCGCGCGCCTCCTCGCGCGCAGGCGACGGCACGATGCCCTTCGGGCTCTCGCGCGACCGCTCGATCCGGTCGATATGCAACCAGATCCGCCAGACATGGTAATTGACCCGGTGCAACCAGCGCGCCGCATCCATCTGTGCCAGCGCCACGCCGGGGGTGTCGCCGTCCTCTCCCGCCCGTGCCAGAAGCTCATCGCGCAGCCGCCGCTCGCGGGTCTGGACGATTTCCTGCCACCGGCCGAACCACTCGGCCTGCTCGGACCCGTCCCCCGACAGGCCCCGGATCAGCCCCGCCCGGGTGATCCGCGCCAGCCGCGCCAGGCGCGACGCCCTTTGCAACGTCGCGACGCGCTCGTCCTGCGCCATGCGATAAGCCAGCCGCGTGAGATGGTCGAGGATATGCAGGATATCGGCGTAACGCCCCCGCACCGGACCAGTGAGCGTTGCCGAGTCGATGTTGTCGGCGAAACCGCGCGTCTCGTCCAGCGCGCGCATCGCCTGGCGCAAACGCGCATTGTCGCCCCGTGCCGGCCCCGACGGCGACAGACGCGCGATCAAAAGGCCCTGCATGTGCCGCGCGATATCGCCCACCGTCGCGCCCGCCGCATCCACCGCCACCGCCGGCTGCACCAGAAGCCGGGAATCCAATCGCGCCGTCAGCGCCTCGCGCCGCTCGCGCAGCACCGTCCGCACCAGCGCCATGAACGGCCCCAGCACGATCAGGATCGCCGCCACGCCCACGATGTTGAAAACGGTGTGAAAGATCACCAGCGACAGCCGCGCCGCATCGCGCCCGCCCTCGGCGATCCACGCCTCGGCCAGCGGCGCGAACGGAATGAGAAGCATAAAGGCCAGCCCCCCAGTCAGCAGGTTGAACAGCAGATGCGCAAGCCCCGTCTGCCTTGCGGCCACCGTGCCGCCCAGCGTCGCCAGAAGCGCGGTGAATGTGGTGCCGATATTCATGCCGATCACCATCACCGCCGCCTGCCCGAACCCGATCGCCCCGGCATCGAGCGCCACCAGCGCCGTCGCCACCCCCGCCGACGAGGATTGCGTCACCACCGTCACAACCACCCCGATCAGCAGAAGCTGCGCCCGGCCCAGCGCCGTATCGCCCGGGAACCGCTCGGGCGTGACGACCTCGCCCAGCCCCGCCATTCCCGCTTGCATCAGGCCCAGCCCCAGGAAAAGAAGCGCGAATCCCGCCAGCGC
This sequence comes from Aquicoccus sp., assembly GCF_041686535.1. Classification (NCBI taxonomy): domain Bacteria; kingdom Pseudomonadati; phylum Pseudomonadota; class Alphaproteobacteria; order Rhodobacterales; family Paracoccaceae; genus Aquicoccus; species Aquicoccus sp. The sequence goes on from NZ_JAWLDS010000011.1 coordinate 37,310, forward strand.
CCCGCCGCCATGCCGGACCCGCGCCCCGCCGAAAAGCCGCATCATCCCGCCCATGAACACCAGCGGCAGCGCCAACATGTCGAGGTCCAGCCGAAACCCCAGCGACGCCACCAGCCAACCGGTCAGCGTCGTGCCGATATTGGCGCCGAACACCACCCCCAGCCCCTGCGCGAAGGTCAAGAGTCCCGCACCGACGAAGCCGATCACCATCACCGTCACCGCCGACGAGCTTTGCAGCGCCGCCGTCACGACCGCACCCGCCGCCACGCCGCGCAACGGCGTGCGCGTGAACCGCCGCAAGAGCCGGCGCATCGACTGACCGGCCAGCGCCTGCATGCCTTCGGTGAGCATCGTCATGCCCAGAAGGAACAGGCCCACGCCGCCCAATGCCGTCAGGATACCGCTTGTCTCGCCCATGCCTGCCCGTCGCCCTTCACAACGATCACAAGGCGCTTCGCAAAAACCGAAGGCTCGGCTTCTCGTGAAACGCACGCACCGCTCATGTATCGCGCTGCGCTCCGCCTTATCCCTGTGCCGGGTCGATGGCGCAACGCTTTTGGCAGGCCCGCCCGCGCGCCCCGGTCTTCATCTTGACCGAAATACTCCCCGCGGAGCGCCCGCGGTCACAGCCCGGCCCCGTGACGCGAGAGAGGCTCAGAAATCGGTGGGCGCGCCGCCCTCGGCCTTGCGCCGGGCCACGAAATCGGCCAGCTCCTCGCGGATGGCCGCGTCCATCGCCGGCGGCTCGAAACTCTCGACGATGCGCCTGTAGAGGTGATGCGCCCGCTCGGGCGTCCAGACGGCACCGGCCACGTCCCATGCCTCGTAGTTGCGCCAGTCGCTCAGGAAGGGCTGGTAGAAGGCCGTGGTATAGCGGTCCTGGGTATGTTGCAGGCCAAAGAAATGCCCCTGCTTGCCGACCTCGGCCACGGCGTCGAACGCGAGTTCGCCCGGCGTGGTCGCCCAGATCGCCGGCTCCATGTAGCGTTGCAGCTGCTGCAGGATCTCGCAATCCATCACGAATTTCTCGGGGCTGGCGATCAACCCGCCTTCGAGCCACCCGGCGGCATGGTAGACCATGTTGCTCCCCGACTGGATCGCGGCCCAGAGGCTGTGCTCGGTCTCCCACATCGCCTGTCCGTCGGGCACGTTGGCGGCACAGACCCCGGACGAGCGCATCGGCAGCTTGTAGAACCGCGCCATCTGGCCGGTCATCTGCGTCGCGCGCATGTATTCCGGCGTGCCAAAAGCCGGCGCGCCGCTCTTCATGTCCACGTTCGAGGTGAAGGTGCCGATCGCACAGGGCGCGCCGGGGCGGATCACCTGCGCCAGCGCCACCGCGATCAGGCTCTCGGCGAGGCTCAGCGCCACCGCCCCCGCCATCGTCACCGGCGCCATCGCACCCGCGAGCGTAAACGGCGTCACCACCAGCCCCTGCCCCGCCCGCGCCATCCGCATCCAGCCATCCAGCATCGGCTGGTCATGTTTCAGGGGCGAGGTCGAATTGATGTTGGTATAGAATTTAGGACTGGCCTCGAATTCCTCGTGGCTGTGCCCGCCCGCGATGCGCACCATCTCGATCGCATCCTCGACCCGCTCGCGGCCAAGCGAATAGGTATGCACCACCTTGTCGGTCAGCGTGAGCTTGTCATAAAGCACGTCGAGATGGCGGATTCCGGCATGGATGTCCTGCGGCTCGACCGGGTAACCGCCGCAGAAATGGATGCAGTTGAAATACTGGCTCAGCTTGATCAGGTCGGCGCACATCGCCCGCGTGCCGGTCATCTTGCGCCCGGTTTCCATCGTCCAGTAGCTCGGCGGCGACGAGACGTTGCCGAACAGGATGTGGCCCCGCCCCATCACCACCTCGCGCGCGGGGTTGCGCGGGGTCATGGTCCAGCTTTCGGGCGCCTTTGCGATCATCTCCATGATGAACTCGCGCCCCACGCGGGTGTTGGTGCCGTTGATCAATGCCCCCTCGGCGCGGAAGATCTCGAGCGCCTCCTCGTTGAGTATCTCGATCCCCACCTCTTCGAGAATGCGCATCGCGGTGTCATGAATGGCGGCGATTCCCGCGTCATCGAGGGGCTCGGTCGGGCGGTCGGAATTGACCGGCAGCCGCCAGGGCATCTGCTCGATCACCGCCCCGCCGCGCCGCGCCGCATTGCCTGCACGCCCGCCGCCGCGCCGTTTCGTTGCCGTTCCCACCATGGCTGGCCTCCCTGATCGCTTCGCCCCGATCAAATCGCCTGTGCCCGTCCCGCGCGTGCTCATCCGCGACGGGTTCTGTCGGATTCGGAACAGGTGGTCCGGCATGACCCGCGCGGATTTGCGCCGCGCGATGCGCGTCGCGGCGGGGCGGGGCCTCGCTTCGCTCGGCCCGGCCCGGCAGGCGGCGACAGGCTGCTTGGGGAGACCTCGGGCGCGGTCGCACCGGATGAATTTGAGTATTTTTCCCAAGAAAGAGCAGTAGCGCGTGAAAGCACTCGACAGGGCGCACGGTGCATTGATCAATTTTCCCTTAACAATTGCCGCAGCGCGGCGGTGCACGCCCGGCAGCCGGGCGGTGGCCGGACCGTGCCATTGCGCAAAGCCCGGTCTCAGCGCAGGTTAACCCGCCGGGACGTTGCGCGGATGCAGGCCGATCAGGCCCGCGATATGCCCGATATCGGGCAGGATCACATCAGCCAGCGCCTCGAGATCACCATGCACCGCCATCCCGGTCAGCACGCCGATACGGCGCATTCCCGCGGCCTGGCCAGCCAGCAGGTCATGGGTGCTGTCGCCCACCATCGCCACCCGTTCCGGGGCGAGCCCGGTGTGATCGAGAAAGGCCAGAAGCTGCCCCGGCGCAGGCTTGCCGCCATGGCCACTGTCGCAGCCGGCGATGAAGTCAAACATGCCCACCACCCCCGCCGCCGCCAGATGCGCGCGGGCGGGCGCCTCGGCATCGTTGGTGGCCACACCAAGCCGCAGCCCGGCGTCGCGCAGCGCCGCGAGACAGGCGCGCAGCGGCACCGCCTCGGCCTGTGGCGCGCGCGCCGCCTCTTCGTTGAGGATCGCCACGAGCCGCGCCCGCGCCATCCCGGGCAGCCCGGGCAAGAGCGCCGTCGCCGCTTCGTCGGGGGTGCCCGCGATCACGATGCTGTCGGGCGCAAAGCATTGATTTTCATAATCGAACCCGACGCGGGCCCCGAGGTCCGCGGCCCATTCCCTGTCGCCCTGCGTCACCCGGTCGAGAAAGGCCAGGGCCCAGGATTCCCAGGTGGCGGCGAAATCGAAAAGCGTGCCATCCTTGTCGAATACGATCCCGTCAATCTTCATCTCGCCCATCCTGATTTGCCGATCCCGTCCCGACTCGCCCTCAGGTCCAGGAGACCTGCGCGCCGCCAGGCAGCGCCGCGCGCGCTTGTTTCGGCCTGTCATAGCTCAGCCCCGCGCTGTCGCAGAAGTCAATGATCCAGGCGTCATCCATCAGCAGGAAATCGAGGACCGAGGCCAGGAAATCGGCATCTTTCACGCGCTCGCGCAGCTCGTCCGCCGCCGTGCCGGTCGAGCCGAGGAACACGGGCAACAGCTCATCGTTGGCCGCGATCCAGGCCAGCGCCTGCAGCGCGACGGTTTCGGCGGAATCCTGCGACATCGACATTTTTAATGGTCCCGGAAAGGATTCCTTAACTACTCTGGTCAAATCTGGGCAAATGATCGCCGAGATACAAGCGACAAGTTGGAAAGGCCCCACGTGCCAGGCAAGGTGCTCATCATAGACGACATCGCAACCAACCGCATCACGCTCAAGGTGCGGCTGGCGGCAGCTTGCTACCAGGTGGCACAGGCCGCCACCGCGTCCGAGGGGCTGACCCTCGCGCGGCAGATGCGACCCGATCTCATCCTCTGCCCGGCCAACCTGCCCGACATGGATGCCGCCGGGCTGGCCCGCACCCTGCGCGCGGACCACGTGCTGGGCGAAACACCCCTGATCGTGGTGACCGCCGATCACGATCCGGCGACCCGTCTCGCGATGCTCGAGGCCGGGGCCGATGACATCCTGCTCAAGCCGCTCTGCGAGGATCTCTTGCGCGCCCGGCTGCGCAGCCTGCTGCGCCACCGTCAAAGCGAAGAGGCCGAGCAATTGCGCGACGGCGCGCAACAGGCGCTGGGCCTGGCCGAAACGCATGTCGGCTTCGACACGCCCGGTCGGGTGCTGCTGGTCGCCGAAACCGCAGATATCGCGCTGAAATGGAAATCTCTCCTGGCGCAATCCATGCCCGACCGGCTGACCGCCGTCGGCATCTCCGACGCGATGCGCCGGATCGATCGCAACGACGCGCCCGATGCAATCGGGCTGGCCCTGCCCCCCAATGCGCCCGAGGAGGGTCTCGCGCTGCTGACCGAACTGGCCGCCCATCCCACCACGCGCGAGGCCGGGGTGATCGTGGCCCTTGCAACATCGCGCCCCCGGCTGGCCGCCGAGGCGCTCGACAGGGGCGCCGCCGACGTGCTGGGCGACGGCGCACTCAGCCGCGAAATGGCGCTGCGCCTGCGCCGCCAGATCCTGCGCAAACGGCGGATCGAGGCATTGCGCCGCTCGATGCGCGCGGGGCTGCGCGCCGCCGTGACCGATCCGCTGACCGGGCTTCACAACCGGCGCTATGCCATGCCCCGGCTGGCACGGATGGCCGAAGAGGCGGACCGGACCGGCAGGGATTGCGCCGTGATGGTCGTCGATATCGACCATTTCAAAACGGTTAACGATACGTACGGTCATGCCGCGGGCGACGCCATCCTGTCACGTACCGGCCATATCCTGCGCGCCGCCATGGGCGAGGACGCCCTGGTCGCGCGACTCGGCGGCGAGGAATTCCTGATCGCCATGCCCGACACCGGGCCGGATCGGGCACAAATGGCGGCGCACGGCCTTTGTCGGCTCATTGCGGGCACGCTGTTTGACCTGCCCGGACAGTCGCACCCGATCCGCATCACCGTGAGTATCGGCGTCGCGCTGACCCTGGATCCCGCGGCCCATGACGGGGCGGCATTGCAGGGTGATCGCCCCGGCGCCGTCGCGATACTCGACCGCGCGGACCGGGCGCTCTACGCGGCCAAGGCATATGGCCGCAATCGCGTCACGTTCTGCAAACGGCAACCCGCGGCCTGAGGAAACGGCGCTCTCACATCGCGGCCAAGAACCCGTCAGCGTTGGGAATGCGCCTGCCAGCGCCGCCCGCTCCTGTCCTTTCCGGGCTTGGTCTTGCGCTCCAGTGCCTCGCGCAGCCGGTCGGCATAGGCTTCGCGCTCGGCATCACTCATGCTCTCCAACCGCTCGAGCAAAAGTTCGCGTCCCAGCCGTGCACCTTCGGCCATCACCTCCATCTGCCGCTCAAGGCTCGCGCGGACAGCCTCGGGGTCATAGGGTTTGCGCTCCAGCGCCGTGATGATCTGCTCGAACTCCGCGCGGATCCCGGCCCGGTCGGCACGCCGGTCACGATAGGCATGGCGCATCTCCCGGCCAAGCGCATGGCGGTCGGCCTCGCTCAGCGCGCGTGTCATCGGTCCGCCCACCTGATCCATGCGCGGCGGGCGCGAGTCCCTGCCGAACCCGTGCGCGATCATGACCCCTATCATCAGCCCGACGACCAGAAGGTTGAAGGCCAGCGACGTGAACAACACGATCCGCAGCCTGCGCCCCGCCCGAGGGGGCTGCGTGTCCGGTGCCGTATTCATCCTGCGTCCTCCTCGCCCGCCAGGGCCATATCGTAAAGATCGAAACCGAACCCTTCACTGGCATCGACCAGCGAGATCACGTCATCCGCAGGGCCGGCCAAAAGGATGTTCACCGCATCGCCCACGCCAAGCGTCGGGCTGACCCCGATCCAGAGCCCCGCCACCACCGCAGTGGCGAGTCCACCCATCGCGGGCCAACCGCCCAGCGCCGCCCAAAGGCCCCAGCCGCGGCGCGCAACGACCCGCTCGGCCGCGGGCACAGGCCGCGCCGCCTGCACGGCCAGCGCATCCTCCAGAACCCGCGCCATCAACGCGGCATCCGGTTCTTCCGGTGCTGAACGCGCCTGCGAAAACAGCGCCTCCAATCTCTCGTCCATTTCGCGATCCGTCTCAGTCATCGCCATACCCCAATGCATCGCGCCGCGCGGCCAGTGCCGCGCCCAGCGCCCTCTTTCCCCGCGCGGTCAGACTCTCGACCGCCTCGGTGCCGATCTCCATGATCGCGGCGATCTCGGGGTTGGCCAGCCCCTCGATGTGCCGCAGCACCACCGCCTGGCGTTGCCGCTCGGGCAGCGCGTCGAGCGCCGCCTGCAACGCCCCGGCCCGGGCCTTGTCCTGCAACCGCTCGGCCGGTCCCGCCGCGGCGTCCACCGGCTCGGCCACCTCGTCGAGCGGCGGTCCGGCACGGCGTCGCTGCCTGAGCCGGTCGGTCGCCAGGTTGGCCACCACGCGGTAAAGCCACGTGCGCACCCGCGCCTCGCCCGCCCGCCAGTCGGGCGCAATCCGCCACAGGCGCAGCATGGCCTCCTGCGTCACATCCTCGGCCTCGGCCCGGTCGCCCAGCAAACGATAGGCATGGGCCATGACAACCGGCGTAAAGCGCAGCGTGAGAGCGCGCGCCGCCTGCCGGTCGCCATCGGCGAACAGGGTCAGGAGCGCCTCGTCGGGCAGGTCGCTGCTGTCATCCAATGCCATGCTCATCGCCCGCTTGGCGTATCCCCTTCCCCGCTCTGCCACAAGCGGCCCCGGAACAGGCCAACAAGCCGCCCCGGGGTCTTTGTCACCTCAGTTGCGCTGACGATCACCGTGGCGGTGCATCTTGCCATGATCGCCATGGGATTTGCCGTCGCCGTGACGCATGTTGCGCTCGCCGCGCCGCTCCTGCATCCGCTCGCGCGCCGCGCTCATCTCCGCGTCCGAGATCGCGCCGTCACCGTCGCTGTCCAGCCGGTCGAACATCCGGTCCTGCATGGTGCGCTGACCGGGCATCTCGTCGAACGAGATCTCGCCATCGCCATCGCTGTCCATCCGCTCGATCATCCGCGACGCCATGCGTTCCATCCGGCGCTGGCGGGCCTCCTCGGCGCGCTGATCGGCCGCTGCCTTGATCTCGTCCGCGCTCAACCGGCCATTGCCATCGCTGTCGGCCGCATCGAAGCGCGCCTTGGCATGGGCGGTCATTTCCTCGCGCGTCAGCTTGCCATCGCCATCGGCATCGGCCTTGTCGAACTGCATCATCGGCATGTCGCCCATTCCGCCCTTCATGCCGCCTTGCTCGCCCTTCATGCCATGGGCCAGCGCCATACCGCTGCCGGCCGCAAGGCTCAGAAGGGTCAGGCCGGTGATCAGATAAGTCCGTTTCATAACAGGTCTCTCCTTGGTTTGTCGCACTTCCGACAGTTTTCCACCGGATCCAATGTTCCGGCTTCAGAAGGTTTCACGCGGCACGCCGCCATTTCCGTCGCGGCCCTTTGCGGTTTTTCATCCCATCCCGGCGGAGTTTTGCGACATGGCGACGCGATGACAGCGCACGATCTTCACATTTACGGGCTTTTCCGCCACTCTGTGCGCGCAAACGCGAGGAACAGGAATGCACAACCACGGCCTGGCACCCGATATCGGGATGTCCCCCCCGGAACGTCTGCTCAAGCCGGCCCTGCTCAGGGGCTGGCGGCGGTGCTGCCCCAATTGTGGTTCGGGTCCACTGCTCAAGGGTTATCTCAAGGTGCGCGACAGCTGCACGGTCTGCAGCGAGGATCTCAGCCACCAACGCGCCGATGACGGCCCGGCCTATCTCACCATCCTGATCGTCGGTCACATCATGGCGCCGCTTCTGCATATCGTCTTCGTTCAGTTCCGACCCGAACCCCTGGTGCTTTTCACCATCTTCGCTATTGGCTGTGTCGCACTCTCGCTATACCTTCTGCCAAGGTTGAAAGGCGCGGTCGTCGGATTCCAGTGGGCCCGGCGGATGCACGGTTTCGGAGAGGACGCCCTCGCAAGCGAGGATCGCGACACCCGGAGCTGAGCCCGCGCGCCCAAGGCAAAGCGAGGCCAGATGAGCGATTACACGACACCGCAAAAGGCGGACAAGACAGCGATTCGCAACGCAGCCACGGTGATCGTGCTGCGCGATCGGATGACAGAACCGCGGGTTCTGATGGGCCAGCGTGGCGCGCGCGCGGCCTTCATGCCCAACAAGTTCGTCTTTCCCGGCGGCGCCGTCGATCCCGCCGATGCGGGCGTGCCGCTGGCCCGGCGCATGCCGCAGATCTGCCGCGACCGTCTGCTTGAGAATTGCGAGGACGATTGCACCCATGCGCTTGCTACCGCGGCGATCCGCGAGCTGTGGGAGGAAACCGGCCTCGTCCTTGGCCAGAAGGGCGACTGGAGCGTCGAACCCCCTGACGACTGGGCCGATTTCGCCGCCGCGGGCTACGTTCCCGATGCCCATCCGCTGCAATTCGTGTTCCGCGCGATCACGCCACCGGGCCGGCCCCGTCGCTTCGACGCGCGGTTCTTCCTGGTCGATGCCGACGAGATCGCCAGCGATCTCGACAATTTCGATGGTGCGCAGGACGAACTTTCGCATCTGCAATGGGTTCCGCTCGACAAGGTGCGCGGCTTCGACCTGCCCTTCATAACCGAAGTGGTGCTGGCCGAGGTCGCCGCCCGCGCACGCGACCGCACGCCCCCCGAGAACGTGCCGTTCTTCCACAACGGCACCGAGGAGAGCCTCTTCCTGCGTCTCAAGGGCCGTGGCCCCCTCTCGGGCAAGGTGATCCGCCACGACTGAACCGGGTTGCTTTGCCCTATCCGAACAGAACCAGCACCAGGATGCTCGCGGTGAGGAAGCCGATCCCGGCATATTCGCGCCTGGTGATGTTCTCCTTGAAGAACATCACCGCGGCAAAGATGGAAAAGATGACCTCGATCTGGCCTACGGCAAAGACATAGGCCGCATTCTGCAAGGTAAAGGCGGTGAACCAGCAAAGCGACCCCGCCATGCCCGTCAGCCCCATCCATACCGCGCTGCGCCGCGCCGCGATCACCCGTGCCAACTGCCCCTTTTCCTGCCACGCCAGCCAGGCCGACAGGGCAACGGTCTGCGCCACCGTCACCACCGCGAGCGCCACCACGGCACGCAGGAACGGATCGTCGCTGGCCACGGCTAGCGTGGCGGCACGGTAGGTCACCGCCGACACCGCGAAAAACGCTCCCGACAAGATGCCCAACCCGGCGGCCCGGTTGAATACCCCTCCCCCGGCCACCACACCCTTCGACAGGATCAGCACCCCAATGAGCCCGAGAACGATCGCCCCCATGCCCGCCGCCGACACCCGGTCCCCCAGCAGGACCAGCCCGACAATCGCGGTCTGCACCACTTCGGTTTTCTTGAAGGTGATCCCGACAGCGAAATTGCGATGCGCAAAAAGCGCCACGACGCACCATGTCGCCAATATCTGTGTCAGCCCCCCGGCCAGCGCATAGGCCCAGAACCACGGCCCTACCCCCGGCCAGCCGCCCTGCACCCAGGCATAGACCAGCGCCAGCGTGACCATGAAAGGCAGGGAGTAGAGAAACCGCGACAGCGTTGCGCCCCCCGCCGACAACGCCCCCATGCTCAGATGTTTCTGAAGCATGAAGCGCAGCGTCTGGAACGCGGCGGCGGCGATGGAAAGGGCAATCCAGCTCATGCCTTCTCATGCCGCCAATTCAGGGGCGTTTCCAGAGCGGATGCGGCACCGGGTCTTTCGAACGGAAGAAATAGCGCCGGAACACTTCGCCGTAGGATCGGTAATGATAGTGATCGTTGGCCGTGCGAAACGCCTCGCGCTCGGCCTGGTAGAGCGACCAGAGCCGATACCACGGCACGCCCGGGCGGCTGTGATGCACCACGTGCAGGTTGTTGTTGAGAAACAGCAAGGCAAGCAGCCCCCGGTCCTCGATGATAACCGTGCGCCCCGGCACCGTCTCATGCGCGCGATGCTCGAGGAAGGTGCGGATCTTGAGGATCGACAACGCCGCATAGGTCGAAACCAGCCACGCCCAGACCGGCATCTGCCCGAAACGGACCATCCACCAGATCACCAGTGCCACGGCCGGGATATGAATGAGCCACGCCGCCAGAACCCCGGGCCGGCCCGCCCGGATCGCCCGCCAATCCTCGGCCATGAAAACCGCCTGCCCCACCAGCGGCCCGATCAGGAGCCGCCCGGCCAGCGTATTGTTGAACCGCAGTAACGCCCGCACCCAGCCCGGCAACCGTGCCCAGACCTCGGGATCGAGAAAGTTGGTCTCGGGGTCGTCATAGGGGTCTGTCAGCCGTTCGTCGCGGTGATGTTCGATATGCGTGTCGCGGAACCGTCCATAGGGAACGGAAAGTGCAAGTTGCGGAAAGACCAGCAGCTCGTTGAGCAAGCGGTGCCGCGTCGGATGCCCGTGCAGCGCCTCGTGACAGAGCGAGGAATGCAACGCCGCCGACAGCGCCACCAGCACCATGCCCAAGGGCAGGAACAGCCCCGACACGACGGTCGTGCCCAGCGCCCAGACCGCATAGGTGAGAACCAGGAGGCCGAGCGTGGGCCATTCCACCACCGGCACCCTACCCATGATGGCGCCCCCAGCGGATATGCGCCCAGATGCGCTCATAGATGAAATACATCACGAACCCGATCGCGGTATTGATCACCGCCATGGCCCCGCCGATGGCCGCCGAGCCGGTCAGGGCATGCCCGACAAGGCCCATTACCGCCAGCCCCAGAAGGTTCCACAAGATCGCCTTGAGCATGGTCCGCCGACTGCTCTCCATTCTACCTCCGATTTTTTGCTGTCACATATGCGTTACAGCCCAGCGGTGGATTTGCGAATTCCGAATATGGTTAACAAAACGCACGAATGGTGATAATAATCACGATATGAGATATAAAATCGACAAACGCCTCCGCGCTGCCCAGTTTCGCACCCGGCTCGCACAGGCCATGCAGAACCGGGGTGTCACCCAAAGCGCGCTGGCCCGGGCCACCGGGGTGGACCGTTCGACGATTTCGCAACTCTTGAAGGGCGAAGGCGCGCGGCTGCCCAATGCACAGGTGGTGGGCGAATGCGCCTCGATGCTGGGCGTGTCCTGCGACTGGCTCCTGTCACTGTCCGACCGGCCCGAAACGGCCACCGATCTGCTCGCCACCTCGCTCACCCTGACCGAGGCCCCCCGTGCGCTGGTCGACGAACAGATCTTCAACTGGCATCGCGAGGCCGCGGGCTACAAGATCCGCCACGTCCCCGCCGCGCTGCCCGACATGCTCAAGACCCGCGCAGTGCTCGAATGGGAATACGCCCCCCACCTCGGTCGCACCGCGCAACAGGCGATCGGCGCCTCGGAGGATCGCCTGGCATGGATGCGCGAATCGCAATCGGATTACGAGATCGCCCTGCCGCTATACGAGTTGGACAGTTTCGCCACCGGCACCGGATACTACACCGGCCTCGCCCCCGAGCTGCGCGTTGAACAGCTTGACCGGATCGAGGCGATCCATGCCCAGCTCTATCCACGCCTGCGCGTCTACATGTTCGATGCGCGGCGCATCTTTTCGGCCCCTGTGACGGTGTTCGGCCCGCTCCTGGCCGTGCTCTACCTGGGGCGCAACTACCTTGCCTTTCGCGATACCGAGCGGGTGCAGGCGATCACCGCGCATTTCGACGACCTCGTGCGCGAGGCCGCCGTTCCCGCCCGCGAGATGCCCGCACACCTTGCCCGGCTGCGCGCCATGGTGCCGGGCTGAGCGCCGCTCAGGCCGCGCTGGCCTCGAACCCCGCGGCCTTGATCGCGGCCACGATCGCCGCCGCATCCAGCACCGTATCGACCGCGACCTGACGTGCATCCAGATCGCATTGCACGTCCGCGCCCTCGTCGGCATCGAGGATCTTGTCCTCGATCGCTGACATGCAATGGCCGCAACTCATCTTGGGCACGCTGAACGTCATCATGGCGAATCTCCGTATTTCATGCGGGGCCCATCTCGCCCCTTTCCGCGCCGGAGGGTCAAGCCGTTTTCCCGCCTCACCCCTTGACCTTCCAGTAAATGGAATCCTTATCTGACATCAGAACCAATTCGAAAGGTCCCGCCAATGACCGCCATCAACGATCTGCGCCTCTCCATCGACGGCATGTCCTGCGCCGCTTGCGTCGGACGTGCCGAGAACGCCCTGCGCGATGTCGAAGGCGTGCAAGACGTCAATGTCAATCTCGCGAGCGAAAGCGCGACGCTGCATTACACCCCCCCCGCCGACCCGGCCCGCATCGCCGCCGCGCTCGACGCCGCCGGCTATCCCGCCCGCCGCGCCAGCGCCACGCTCGATATCGAGGGCATGACCTGCGCTTCCTGCGTGGGACGGGTCGAGGATGCTCTGGCGGCCCTGCCCGGCGTCACCGATGTCAACGTCAATCTCGCAAGTGAAACCGCCACCTTACGCTATCTCGAGGGCATGACCAGCCCGGCCGAGATCACCCGCGCCGTGACCGCCACCGGCTATCCCGCCACGCTGCGCGACGGCGGAGAGGCCGTTGGCATCGGCACCCGCAAAGAGGCCGAGGCCGCCCAGCTCCGGCGCGAGCTGACCATCGCCGCCATCCTCACCCTGCCGGTTTTCATCGTCGAAATGGGCGGCCACCTGGTCCCGCCCTTTCATCACTGGATCATGGCCAATATCGGGATGCAGGTCTCGTGGGTGGCGCAATTCATCCTCACCACGCTGGTCCTCGCCTTTCCCGGGCGGCGCTTCTATGCCAAGGGCCTGCCCGCGCTGATGCGTGGCGCGCCCGACATGAACAGCCTCGTCGCGGTGGGCACGCTGGCCGCATGGGGTTTTTCCACCGTCGCCACCTTCGCCCCGGCGCTTCTGCCTGCCGACAGCCGCGCGGTCTATTTCGAGGCGGCGGCGGTGATCGTCACCCTCATTCTCCTGGGCCGGTTCCTCGAAGCGCGGGCCAAGGGCCGCACCGGCGCCGCGATCCGCGCGCTGATGAACCTCTCGCCGCGCCGCGCCCGGGTGCTGCGCGACGGCACCGAGGAAGAAATCGAGGCCAGCGCCCTTGTCACCGGCGACCTGGTGCTCGTGCGCCCCGGCGAACGCATCCCCGCCGACGGGCACATCGAGGACGGCGAAAGCCATGTCGATGAAAGCATGATCACCGGCGAACCTGTCCCGGTGGCCAAATCCCCCGGCGATCCCGTCACCGGCGGCACGGTGAACGGCGCGGGTGCGATCCGCTTCACCGCCACCGCTGTCGGCGCCGACACCACCCTGTCGCAGATCGTGCGCATGGTCGAAGAGGCACAGGGCGCGAAACTGCCCATCCAGGCGCTGGTGGATCGCGTCACCCTCTGGTTCGTGCCCGTGGTGATGGCCGTGGCCGCGCTCACAATCCTTGTCTGGCTCGTCCTCGGCCCCGATCCCGCACTCAGCCACGCGCTGGTCGCGGGCGTCGCCGTACTCATCATCGCCTGCCCCTGTGCCATGGGGCTGGCCACGCCCACCTCGATCATGGTCGGCACCGGCCGCGCCGCCGAAATGGGCGTGCTCTTTCGCAAGGGCGACGCGCTTCAGGCGCTGCAAGGCGCCACGGTCATCGCCTTTGACAAGACCGGCACATTGACCCGCGGCCGCCCCGAACTGACCGACCTCGTGCCCGCGGGTGACTGGACCCGCGCCAGCCTCCTGCCGCTCATCGGCGCGGTCGAGGATCAGTCCGAACACCCCATCGCCCGCGCCATTGCCGCGACTGCACAAACCGAAACCGGCGCGCTCCCCGCCGCCAGCGGCTTTCGCGCACAGGCCGGTTTCGGCGTGCGCGCCACCGTCGGGGGCCACGAGGTGCTGATCGGCGCCGACCGCATGATGCGCCGCCAAAAGATAGACATCGGCCCCCTCACCGATCAGGCGCAGGAGCTTGCCAATGCGGGCAAGACCCCGCTCTACGCCGCCATCGACGGCGAGATCGCCGCGCTCATCGCCGTTTCGGACCCGCTCAAGCCGACCACGAAACAGGCCATCGCCAAGCTGCATGACATGGGCCTCAGGACCGCGATGATCACCGGCGACAACACCGCCACCGCCCGCGCCATCGCGGCCGAGGCCGGCATCGACCATGTCGAGGCCGAGGTTCTGCCGCGCGGCAAGGTCAAGGCGCTGGACGCCCTGCGTACGGAAGGCGCGCGGCTCGCCTTTGTCGGCGACGGCATCAACGACGCGCCCGCGCTGGCCTCGGCCGATATCGGCATCGCCATCGGCACCGGCACCGACGTCGCCATCGAAAGCGCCGACGTGGTGCTCATGTCGGGCGACCTGCGCGGTGTCGTGAACGCGCTCGACATCTCGCGCCGCACCATGCGCAACATCCGGCAGAACCTCTTCTGGGCGTTTGCCTACAACACCGCGCTCATCCCGGTCGCCGCCGGGCTCTTCTACCCGGCGCTGGGCTGGCAGCTCTCGCCCATGCTCGCCGCCGGGGCCATGGCGCTCAGTTCGGTTTTCGTGCTCTCCAACGCCCTGCGCCTGCGCCGCGTCCGCGCCCTCCTGCAAGAAGGACAAACCACATGAATATCGGTGACGTCGCCCGCCGCACCGGCCTGCCCGCCAAGACCATCCGCTATTACGAGGATATCGGCCTGATCACGCCCCTGCGTTCGCAGAACGGCTACCGCCGCTTCCGTGACAGCGACCTGCACAAGCTCTCCTTCCTGGGCCGCGCCCGCTCGCTTGGCTTTTCCATCGAGGATTGCCGCGCCCTGATTGCGCTTTACGAGGACCACAGCCGCGCCAGCGCCGACGTGAAACGCATCGCCAAGCAGAACCTTGAAAAGATCGAGGCCAAGATCGCCGAGTTGCAGGCCATGCACGACACGCTCTCGCACCTGGTCGAGAAGTGCCACGGCGACGACCGCCCCGATTGCCCGATCCTCTCGGATCTGGCGAAAGCGGCGGGGTGAATCCCGGCTAGGGCATGTCGCCTTTGATCGCACTCGCCCCGCCCGGAACAGCGGCGAAGCCGCCCGGGCAGCACACGGCCGCCCCCCGGCCGGGTGCTTTTGATGTGATGCGCACAGCTTCGGGCAGGGGATGACGTTGCAAGATAAACTGCACTGCGCCGATGTTGTAAGCACCCGACCGCGACCATGTGCTGCCCTCTCGTCCGGCAGGGGACGAATCCGACCAAGACCGGCACGCTCTAGGGCTTTCGCTTTACCCAAACGGTGCAGGCTGACTATTGTGCGCGAAAGCGTCGGAAGAATATTGATGAAAATCAACATTGTTGTCGCACTCGCCTTGTTTGCGCTCACTGCCTGCAACGATAAGCCTGAGTATTCTGTGATCGGCACGCAGGGAAAGATGAAGGCAATTGGCATTCCTGCCGAGCGCGTTGACGACCAAGAGCATTACCAGCGAATAATTGACGCTGAATGCCCACAGGATGGCTTCTGCATACTGTCCTTCTTTGTGGGTTTATCGTCGGTAAGCTACCCGTTGTCAGACACCACACTTACGGCTCAAACGGCACAGTATAACCGCAACCCTAACTCCGGGATGGATCGGCTACTTTTAGCCTGTCGGCTGGGAGACATTCCCGCCGATGAGTGTTTTTGAGTCTTCAACTCTGGCGCGCCGTGTTTCAGCAATTCCCCCACCCGGTCCACTTGCGAACCGGGCATACGCCCACCCCGGCGGCCACATGCCCTCTTTCACGTGTGAATGAAGCCGGGCACCCAGCCCTCACCAAAGCTTGCCCCGCGCAGTGACCGGCCAGACGCATTCCACCACGCCACCGCGCAACCCGACATACCAGTCATGCAGGTTGCAGGTCGGATCGCAATGCCCCGGCACAAGGCGCAGCCGGTCGCCGACCTTCAAGGCCCCCTCCGGGTCATCCACCACCCCGTGCTCGTCGGACGGCCCGACATAGGCCACGTCCTCCCGGCCAGAAACCCTTGGCAAACCGCTCTCGAAGGTCATCGCCTTCAGCCCGGCATCGACCACCGCCTGTCCCGGCTTCACATGGCTCATCACCGAGGCCAGCACGAAAAGCGCGTTCTCCCATTCGCCCGCATCGAGCCGCGCACCATTGGCGCCGCGAATGCGCCCGTAATCGGCATCCATGAAGGCGTAGGAACCGCATTGCAGTTCGTTATAAAGCCCCGATCCCGTCTCGAACGGATAAGACCCGGTGCCGCCCCCGGTCACGACAGGACAATCGATTCCCGCCGCCTCCAGCGCCGCAACCACGCCGCGCGCAATCGTGATCGCCGCCTCCAGCGCCCCGCGCCGCGCCGCCCAGTCCTCAACATGCTGGGCCGAACCGTGATAGGCCTGCACGCCCTCGAACCGCAGCCCCGGCGCCTCCAGAACCGCGCGCGCGATCTCGACGGCAGCACCCGGCGTCACAACGCCACAGCGCCCGCCGCCGCAATCGACCTCGACCAGCACGCCCAGCTCCGTGCCCGCGCGCACCGCCGCCTCCGACAACTCGCCGACATTGGCGATATCATCCACGCAAACCGACACGCTCGCCCCGAGTTTCGGCAACTCCGCCAGCCGCGCGATCATCCGCGGATCGCGCACCTCGTTCGACACGAGGATGTCGGGGATACCGCCGCGGGCAAACACTTCGGCCTCGCTCACCTTCTGGCAACAGACGCCGCGCGCCCCGCCGATCTCCATCTGAAGCCGCGCCACATCCACCGATTTGTGCATCTTGCCATGCACCCGCAGGCGCATCCCGTGCCCGCGAACGTAATCGCCAAGCTTGGCAATATTGCGCTCCAGCGCATCGAGATCGAGGATCAGGCAGGGCGTCGTGATCTCGCCCTCTTCCATCCCCGGCAAGGCCGGAACGTCGAACCCGACCTCAAGCCCCTCAAACTTCGTCATCCGCGCTTGATCTCCCGCCAGGGCCGCACAGTGCGTCCACGATATTTCACCGTCAGTTCCCCGGCAATCTCGCCCTCGTCATAAACCCCCAGCACGATCCCCTTGCCCCGGCTCTTGGTGCGCATCTCGATCAATGTCTCGCGCGACACGGTCGTGCGCTGTGCCGGCCGCCGCGCCCATTCGAAGAGCCGCGCATACATCGTCTCGATCACCTCTGCATGCTCGGCGCTCTCGCCCAGATCGACCAATTCATCGGGGTCGTTCAAGAGGTCGAACAGGATCGGCCGGTGCCCGCCCTCGGCATGGATGAGCTTCCAGCGCTTGTCCGCCACCATGAAAAGCTGCGCATCGTCGATATCGGCGTTCAAGAGCGCCGCAACCGGCGCGCCGGAATAATCGTATTCACAGATGACATACTGCCTCTGCGTCTCCTCCGCCTTCCCATGCAGCAGGGGCACAAGGCTCTCACCCTCCAGCACGTGATCCGGCACACTGGCCCCGGCCAGTTCGACGAATGTGGGGGCAAGATCGATCGATTCCACCAGCGCATCGCACACAGTGCCCCGCGTCGCATCGGCCTCGGACGACGGGTCATAGATGATCAGCGGAATGCGCGTGCTCGCATCGTGGAAAAACGTCTTTTCCCCCATCCAGTGATCGCCAAGGAAATCGCCGTGATCGGATGTCAGGACGATCAGCGTGTCGTCCATCCGCCCGGTCTCCTCCATCCACTTGAACAGCCG
Source organism: Aquicoccus sp. (assembly GCF_041686535.1). Classification (NCBI taxonomy): domain Bacteria; kingdom Pseudomonadati; phylum Pseudomonadota; class Alphaproteobacteria; order Rhodobacterales; family Paracoccaceae; genus Aquicoccus; species Aquicoccus sp. Next base: position 54,982 of record NZ_JAWLDS010000011.1, read on the forward strand.
CCCCATCTGGTCATCGGCCTGCTTGATCAGCCCCATATAGGCCGGGATCACCGCTTCGCGCACCTCGTCGCGCGAAAACGCCTGCCCCACCTTGGTGTCCATGAAGCCCTTCATCACCGGATGCGCGTTCTGCCGCTCGGCCTCGGAGCGGTTCACCGGCAGCACATGCTCCGGCCCATACATGCTGGCATAGGGCTCGGGCACGATATAGGGCCAGTGCGGCTTGATATAGCTCAGGTGACAACACCACGGCGCCCGCGCCCCGGCCATGAATTCCATTCCCCGCCCGGTCAGGTAGGGTGTCTCGCTGTCCGCCTCGTCGATATTGGCGGCCATCGGCGAATTCTTGAGGAACCAGCCCGACAACACGTTGCCATCCTCATCCAGCCCCGAATTGGCAAAGTCATGCCACGGGTTGTCGCTCTCGTATCCCTTGGCGCACAGCCATTCGTTATAGGTCTTGGCCCCATCGGGGTCATAAGACCCGTCCGGCCCCTCGGGCAGCATCCCGTCATCGCGCTCGAACACGTCGAACCCGCATTCGCTGACCCGCGCCCCGATGATCGTATCGGGCGCCAGCCCCAGCCGCTTCATGCCCTCGACATCCGCGCGCATGTGGGTCTTGCCCACGAGCCAGCAATCCATCCCCGCGCGGCGCAGGTGATCGCCCATCGTTTCCTCGCCCACCTTGAGCGGGATGCCGTTGTTGGTCGCCCCGTGCGAGCTGGCATAGCGACCGGTATAGGTGCTCATCCGGCTCGACCCACAGATCGGCGACTGGATATAGGCGCGGGTAAACCGCACCCCCTTCGCCGCGAGCGCGTCGATATGCGGGGTCTCCAGGTGCGGGTGTCCGTAACAGCCCAGGTAATCCCAGCGCAGCTGATCGAACATGATGAAAAGGATATTCTTGGCCTGCGCCATGTCGCCACCTCCAAGTTTCGAAAATCACCGCCCCGTCATGATGCGCATTTTCAGCACGATGAAGCACCTCGCCCCGCGCTTCATCTTGCCCGAATACTCCCCGCGGAGCGTCCGCACCCGCGTGCTCTGCCCGGGGATTCAGCCCTTGCGCAAGCGGTGAAACCAGCCCTTTTTCTTGCCCTCGTGCTCGGCCTGCGCTTCTTCCGCTTCATCCGCGTCGTCGGGGCCCTCGACCGCGTCGGTGAAGCGGTCAAAGAACTGATCGGCCATCTTGCGGGCGAACCCGTCGATGATCCGGCTGCCCAGCTGCGCGAGCTTGCCGCCCACCTTGGCCTCGACATCATAGTGCAGAACCGTCGTATCCGGGTCATCGCCGTCTTCCAGCCGCACCTTGGCGCCGCCCTTGGCGAACCCGGCCGCGCCGCCCTTGCCCTCGCCCGAAAGCGTCAGGCTCTCGCGCTCGACCATGTCGGTCAATGTCACCGCCCCCTTGAAGGTGGCCTTTACCGGCCCGACCTTCTGCACCACCGTGGCCTCGAACCCCTCCTCGGGGCTGCCTGTCATCTCCTTGCAGCCCGGCACGCATTCGCCCAGCACATCAGCGGACAGAAGCGCGGCCCATACCTCGTCACGGGGGGCCGCGATCACGCGGCTGTCACTCATTTCCATGGTCGCATCTCCCTTACCCGGTTCACTCGGCCCATTCCCAGGGCCGTGTATAGGCGCCCAGCACCTCGCTCACGTCGTCCTCGCCGCTGCCATTGGCCGCGAGCTGCGCCACCAGTCCGCGCTTCTTGTCGTCGATCACGCTCACCACCCGCGCGGCCACGCCCGCATCTTCCAGCGCCGAATTGTAGACACGGGCGATCGCCAGCTTGCGCAGGTCGGGCTTGAACACCTTTCCCACGGCGGTCTTGGGCAACTCGTCGAGTATCTCGACATGCTTGGGGTAGGCCGCGCGCTCGTGGATATGCACCCTGGCATGTTCCATCAGCTCGTCCGCCGTCACCGTGCCGCCGCCGACCAGTTCGACATAGGCGCAAGGCACCTCGCCGGCATGGGCGTCGGGCTGGCCGATCGCGCCGGCAAAGGCCACGTCCCTGTGCGACAGGAGCGCATCCTCGATCTCGGCCGGGTCGATATTGTGACCGCCCCGGATGATCAGGTCCTTGGCCCGCCCAGTGATCCAGATATAGCCGTCCGCGTCGATCCGGCCCAAATCACCGGTACGCAGGTACTTGTGGCCGTCGATCTCGTGGTAGAGCTCCTTGTTCTTGGCGTCCTCGGTATAGGTGCTGCCCTGCATCACCCCGGGGTTGAACACGCAGATCTCGCCCACCTCGTCGGTGGCGCATTCGCGCACCTCGCCATCCTCGCCCGCGTGCATGATCCGCACATCGGTGTAGGGAAAGGGAATGCCGACGCTGCCAACCTTCTTTTCCCCGTCGATCGGGTTGCACGACACCAGAACCGTCGCCTCGGTCAGCCCGTAACCCTCGATGATGTTGATGCCGGTGGCGCTGGTGAACCGGTTGAACAGTTCCAGCGGCATCGGCGCCGAGCCGGAAAAGGCATTCTTCACCGTCGAAAGGTCCGCATCCACCTTGCGCTGCATCAGCGCCGAAACGGCGGTCGGCACGGTGATGATGAAGGTCGTCTTCCAGCGCTCGCAAAGCTTCCAGAAATTGTCGAACACGCCATCCCCGCGATAGCCCGCCGGCGTCGGGAACACCACATGCGCGCCCGACTTGATCATCGCGATCAGGATCACGTGACAGGCGAACACGTGGAAAAGCGGCAGCGGGCACATCACGCTGTCCTCTTCGGAGTAAAGCAACTCGTGCCCGATCCAGCCCTGGTAGATGATGCCCGAATTCTTGTGCTGCGCCACCTTGGGCATACCGGTCGTGCCGCCAGTGTGGAAATAGGCCGCGACGCGGTCTTCCTTCACATCCTCGAATGTCAGGGTCTTTGGCTGTTTCGCGATCTCGGCGTTGAAACTCATCACGTCCGCATGGTGATTCTTCTGCACCTTGGGCCGGATCAGCGGCACGATCAGCTTTTTCACCCCGCTCAGGTAGCGGTTGAGGTCCACCGTCAGGATCGTGTTCACGTTGGGCGCATGACGCACCGCCTCGGCCGTCTTCTGCGCGATGTCGGTCTTGGGGAAGGCATGCAGCGTCACCACCACCTTGGCCCCGGTCTCGCGCAGGATCGCGCCGATCTGCTCGGGCTCCAGCAGCGGGTTGATCGGGTTGGCGATCCCCGCCACCATCGCCCCGATCATCGCGATCGCCGTCTCGGTCGTGTTCGGCATGACCAGCGCAACCACGTCATCCTTCTCGACCTTGAGCGATCGAAACAGGTTTGCCGCCTGACAGACCTTGTCGTGAAACTCGGACCACGTCAGCGTTTCGGCCGGATCGTCCGGCCCCGACAACAGCTGATAGGAAACCGCCGGGCGCTGCCCGAACCTGTCGGCCGTTGCCTTGAGCATCTCATAGACCGTCGTGGGCAGGTCGCGCGCCTCCCACGGCATTTCCCTGGTCTTGTCGATGCTGTCCTGAAGCGTGGCAAATGTCATATCATACTCCTCCCCGGCACCCGCTCCACCGGGCACGCATTCTCCGGCATTGTGAGTGTCTTTGCGCCTGCGCGCAAGAGCGGGTCGCGCCACGTCACCCCCCAGGAACGATCGCCCTTGCACCGGCACCGCACGCCGCGTTAACCCCTTGGGACGGCACGCGGGGACTCGTCACCCGGCAGCCGGATGTCAGCCGGGCGGCAGCCGGGAGTCACCCCCCGATTTCCGCCCATTCGGCACCGTTAACCCGAGGTTGAAGAACCATGAAGATCGCCACCGCCGCCTACCCGCTCTCCTGGCTCGACGCCTGGGCCGATTACGAGGAAAAGATCACCGGCTGGGTCACCGACGCGGCCGCGCAGGGGGCCGATCTGCTGGTTTTTCCCGAATATGGCGCGATGGAGCTGGCCGCGCTTTCCGGTGCCGATGCCGCAGGCAGCGTGCAAGGCTCGATTGCCGCCGTGGGCGACTGGCTTGATCAAGCCAACGCCTTGTTTTCACGCCTTTCTTCGGCGCATTCCGTGCATATCCTGTCGCCCTCCGCGCCGGTCCGAGACGGCGAAATAACCGTCAACCGTGCCGGGCTCTTCACGCCCGCCGGCACCGTCGGCTGGCAGGACAAGCAGATCATGACGCGCTTTGAACGCGACGACTGGGCCGTCTCGGGCGGCGGCCCGCTTCGGGTCTTTGATACCGCGCTGGGCCGGATCGGCGTGCTGATCTGCTATGACTGCGAATTTCCCCTCTTGGCCAAGGCCTTGGCCGATGCGGGCGCCGAGCTGATCCTGGTGCCCTCCTGCACCGAGGCGCTCGAAGGCTACTGGCGCGTGCGCATCGGCGCCATGGCCCGCGCGCTCGAACTGCAATGCGTCACGGTCATGTCCTCGCTCATCGGCACCGAACCGCGCCTCTTCGCTGTCGAGGAAAATACTGGCACCGGCGGCGTTTTCGGCCCGCCCGACAAGGGCTTCCCGCCCACCGGCGTGATCGCCTGCGGCACGCTCGACGCGCCCGGCTGGACCCTCGCCGAGGTCGATCTCGACACCATCCGCGCGGTCCGGGCTGACGGCCATGTGCTCAACCTCACCCACTGGAACGAGCAGCCGCCCCGGGTGACACAGGTCGAATATTCCCGGCTGACCTGACAAAAGCCCTTGAAAAAAAGCTAAAACAGGCTCATTTAATCGACGCCCGCGATCTGGCGGGCTGTGCAATGAAGGAGAAACCATGGCCAAGGAAGAACTGCTCGAATTTCCCGGTGTCGTGAAGGAACTCCTGCCGAACGCGACATTCCTGGTCGAGCTGGAAAACGGCCATACCATCATCGCGCACACGGCAGGCAAGATGCGCAAGAACCGCATCCGTGTTCTTGCAGGCGACAAGGTGCAGGTCGAGATGACCCCCTATGATTTGACCAAGGGTCGGATCAATTACCGCTTCAAGTAAGCGCGAAGCCCGGGCTTCGCGCGGCGGGGCTGTGCGACCTCGCCAGAGGCCAACCGCAGCCCGCAAGTGTTTTCAAAGCTTTGCAACAATTCCGGAACAAGGCGCCGATGGCTGATACCGTTCCAAAGCTGATCCTCGGCTCGGGCAGCCCACGCCGGCGTGACTTGCTCGCGACCATCGGCGTCGTCGCCGATGCGGTCCGCCCACCCGAAATCGACGAAACGCCCATGAAATCAGAGCTCCCGCGCCCCTACTGCACCCGCATGGCGCGCGAGAAGGTGGAGGCGGTCAATGCCGACCCGGACGACATCGTGCTTTGTGCCGACACCACCGTCGCACTGGGTCGCCGGATCATGGGAAAGCCCGGGAATGCCGGCGAGGCGGCCGAGTTTCTCATGGCCATGTCGGGCCGCCGCCACAAGGTCATCACCGCCGTCGCCGTGAAAAGCGGCACGAAAGTCTGGGAACGCGATGTCGTGACCACGGTCAAGATGAAACGCCTCTCCAACGAGGAACTCAACGGCTATCTCGCCACTGGCGACTGGCGGGGCAAGGCCGGCGGTTACGGCATACAAGGCCCCGCTGGGGCGCTGATTCCGTGGATAAAGGGGTCGTTCACCGCCGTCGTTGGCCTGCCGCTGGCCGAGACCGCAGGGCTCTTGCAGGCGGTCGGCTATCCCCTCTGGCAAGCCTCATGAAGGGCCGCCAGATCATCCTCGACCATCTCGGAAATCGCGAGGCGGCGGCTCTCATGGTCGATGGGCGGCTTGACGATCTGCTGATCGAGTCCGAGGCGCCACGTCCCGGCACGATCTATCGCGCGGTGGCGTTAAGACCCGTTAAGGGTCAGGGGGGTATGTTCTTTTCCACGCCCGACGGAGATGCGTTCCTGCGCCAGACGCGCGGAATTTCTCCCGGGCAGGAGAAACTGGTGCAGATCACCGGTTATGCGGACCCGGAAAAGGCGATTCCGGTGACCGATCGGATTCTGTTCAAAAGCCGCTACGCCATCGTCACGCCCGACGCGCCCGGCCTCAACATCTCGCGCCGGATCCGCGACGACGACCGCCGCGACATGCTCATGGTCATCGCCCGCGAGGCGATGGAAATGGCCGGCGACATGGGCCTGATCCTGCGTTCCGCCTGTGAAGCGGCCGAGGATGACGGCATCGCCGAGGACATCCGCACCATGGCCTCCCTCGCCGCGCAGGTGATGGGCGACACGGGCAGCGGCCCCGAAACCCTTCTCGACGGTGACGCCCCCCATGCGCTCGCCTGGCGCGACTGGTCCGATCCCGCCGACATCGTGACCGCCCCTGGCAGTTTCGCCAGCCACGGCATTCTCGACGCGCTCGACGCCCTCAAATCGCCACAGGTTCCGCTCCCCGGCGGCGCCTCGCTCTTTGTCGAACCCACCCGCGCGCTGGTCGCGGTGGATGTGAACACCGGCACCGACACCTCACTCGCCGCCGGCCTCAAGGCCAACCTCGCCACCGCACGCGAACTGCCCCGCCAGCTGCGCCTGCGCGGCCTCGGCGGCCAGATCACGCTCGACATGGCGCCGATGCCCAAGAAGGACCGCCGCGGTTTCGAGACGACCCTGCGCGCCGCCCTGCGTGCCGACGGGATCGATACCGTTCTTGCCGGCTGGACCCCGCTCGGCCATTATGAACTGCAACGCAAACGTGCCCGCATCCCGACCTTGCCCCTGATTCCATGACTTGTCCGATCTGCTCTGCCAACACCGATCCACGCTATCGCCCCTTCTGCTCCAAACGCTGCGCCGACATCGATCTCGCACGCTGGCTGGGCGAAGGCTACGCGATCCCCTCGAACGACCCCGAGGACGCCGAAGAGATCATGGACGCGCTCGAGAAGGCCCTTGCACCAGAGAGCCGCAAACCGCATTGAAAAAACGCAAAATCCTCTTGTCACCAACGCCGCCCGCGTCTAGAACGCACAAGCCCAGCGGCGGCCAGCCCGCCCGAACCCGTGCCCGGGTAGCTCAGGGGTAGAGCAGTGGATTGAAAATCCTCGTGTCGGTGGTTCGATTCCGCCCCCGGGCACCATTAAATCAATATAAGTTATTGATTTTAATTGATTTTTAGATTTATCGGCTTGACGCATCCCCCTAATTGTACACCTTTTGAGGCGAGATTGACCGGTATCTTATCCTCGTTTTGCGTTTAGTCTCTTCAGTTCTCGCCTAGTCATCAAGCGTCAGAGAAAACTGCTGAAGGCCAAGGTGGCAACGCCGACAACAGCACACCAAGTTATAATGTTAACGAGTCTGGCGATGCCTTTCAGTTCCTCTTCGATGCGCTCTGCTCTGACTAACAATAACGCAAGAAAGCGCGCACTTTTTGCAGTTTGAAGAGAAGTGAAGAATCCATCTCTGCTGGGAAGTTCATATATGGACCATTCGTCGCTTGTCTCCTGATAGGCCCAACTTTCTTGATTTTGGATTTGTTCATTAAGTTCTTCGCTCATGGTGATTTATGATTCCCTCATTGTCTTTAGGGTTAAGTAGTGACGCAGTTTGAAGGTTTAGAACAAGAAGCAAGGATTACTCTTCGCCACAATCTCTGAGATTGCACCACCGCCTGCGCTGCGCCTCTGCAATCCGTTCCCGCCCTTCGGGCGTTCGCGGACCGGTGCTCATGCCGCCGTGAAACTTGCAGCGCGTTTTGCCTGGCAGAGGCTTAGCTCGGCATGTTGTTCCCTTGCGGGTTTTTGCGCCGCAACGGCGCTTTACCCCGCGTTTGACGTCCGAATAATCCGTGGCCTCTAAGAGTCTGATTCAAAACTATCTGAGCATTATTAATCCCTTGCGAGATGGCGTGTGACGCGTCGAATGTGGGCGATTGTGATCCACGCCTCTGCG
>NZ_JAWLDS010000012.1:0-62179 GCF_041686535.1 Aquicoccus sp.
AGGGTGAGGGCGGTGAGTTCGGGGGTCATTGATATCTACGCAAGCGCCTCATTCCACCGCCGTCAATGTCTCGCGCGCCTTGGCGATTTCCTCATCGAGAGAACGCCCTTCCTCATGCGCCTTGACGATCCGCTTCAGGACGGCACGCAGGCGGGCGGCCTCGCCGGGGGCGGCGGGGCGGGCGCGGGCAAAGAAATCCGTGTCAAGCGGCGGGTTATCGTCGTAGTTCTCGGGCGGTTTGGGGCGGGCGGTCATGGAATTTCCCTCCGGTTGGCCTTGCGCAGCGATATTACGCGGATGCGGTCCTTGCGCCAAGCATAGACAAGAACGTGGTATCTCTGTCCGATCATGCCAAGGGCCTGCATGCGCGTTTCGCCATAGTCATAACGGGTATCCTCGGCCTCTATCGCTGTGCTCCAGTCGAAATTCTCAACAGCCTCGAAGGGGACACCGTGCTTGGCCAGGTTTTGTGCGGCCTTTTCGATGTCCCATTCATAAAGTAGGGAAGTCACCTGCCTTACAAATCCATCAGCAACCGCCGCGGGTCTTCCAGCGCCTCTTTCACGCGCACGAGGAAGGTCACGGCGCCCTTGCCGTCGACGATGCGGTGATCGTAGCTGAGGGCGAGATACATCATCGGGCGGATCACGATCTCGCCTTTCACGACCATGGGGCGCTCCTGGATCTTGTGCATGCCGAGGATGCCCGATTGCGGCGGGTTGAGGATGGGCGATGACATGAGCGAGCCATAGACGCCGCCATTGGAGAGCGTGAAGGTGCCGCCCTGCATCTCGGCCATGGAAAGCTTGCCGTCGCGGGCGCGTTTGCCTTTCTCGCCGATCTCTTTCTCAATCTGGGCGAAGGATTTCGAGTCCACGTCGCGGATCACCGGCACGACGAGGCCCTGCGGGGTGCCCGCGGCGACGCCCATATGCACGAAATTCTTGTAGACGACATCGGTGCCGTCGATCTCGGCATTGACCTCGGGCACTTCCTTGAGGGCATGGACGCAGGCCTTGGTGAAGAAGGACATGAAGCCCAGCCGCACGCCGTGTTTCTTCTCGAACTCGTCCTTGTAGGTGTTGCGCAGGTCCATCACCGCGCCCATGTCGACCTCGTTATAGGTGGTCAGGATCGCGGCGGTGTTCTGCGCGTCCTTGAGGCGGCGGGCAATGGTCTGGCGCAGTCGGGTCATCTTGACCCGTTCCTCGCGCGCGGCATCATCGGCCGCCACCGGCGCGCGCTGCGTGCTGGTGGCGGGTTTGGGCTCGGGCGCCGGGGTGCTGGTGCGGGCATCGGACGTGCCTGCGGCAATGGCCTTTTGCACGTCTTCCTTCATGATCCGCCCGTCGCGGCCCGTGCCCTTGACCTGCGAGGGGTCGAGCCCGGCCTCGGCCATCATCTTTTCGGCCGAAGGGGCGTTCTCGACATCCTTTCCGGTGGCTTCGTCATCGCCGCTTTCCTGCGCCTCTTCGGCGCCCGGACGCAACCCGGGTTCGACGGTGCCATCGGCCGAGCCGCTGATCCGGGCCAGTTTGGCGCTGGCCTCGACCGTGCTGCCCTCTTCGGCGAGGATCTCGGCCAGAACGCCGGCGGCCGGTGCGGGCACCTCGACCGAGACCTTGTCGGTTTCCAGCTCGCAGAGCATCTCGTCCTGCGCGACGCTGTCGCCGACCTTCTTGAACCAGGTCGAGACGGTGGCCTCGCTCACGCTTTCCCCAAGGGCCGGGACCATCACATCGACGGTGTCACCGTCGCTTTTCGCGGGGGCCTTGGCGGGCTTGGCGGGTTTGTCTTCCTTGGCGGGTTTGTCTTCGGACTTCGGCTTTTCGGGCGTTGCCTCGCCGCTTTCCGAGATCATCGCCAGGAGCGCATCCACCCCCACGGTGTCGCCCTCGGCGGCGACGATCTCGCCCAGCGTTCCGGCGGCGGGCGAGGGCACCTCGACCGTGACCTTGTCGGTTTCCAGTTCGCACAGCATTTCATCCACCGTGACGGTATCGCCGGGTTGCTTGAACCAGGTGGCGACGGTGGCTTCGGTGACGCTTTCGCCCAGGGTGGGCACGCGGACTTCGGTTGCCATGTATCAGTTCCCTTCCAGATTGAGCGCGTCTTTGACCAGCGCGTCCTGTTGTGCCTTGTGCTGTTTTGCCAAGCCCGTTGCGGGCGAGGCCGCGGCGGGGCGCCCGACATAGGCGGGGCGTTCGTGCTTGGCCTTGATGCGGCCCAGCACCCATTCGATATTGGGTTCGATGAAGCTCCAGGCGCCCTGGTTCTTGGGTTCTTCCTGGCACCAGATCATTTCGGCCTTCTTGAACCGTTCGAGCTCTTTCACGAGGCTCATCGCGGGGAAGGGGTAGAACTGCTCGATCCTGAGCAGGTAGATGTCGTCGATCCCGGCCTCGTCGCGCGCTTCGAGCAGGTCGTAATAGACCTTGCCCGAACACATCACCACGCGGCGAACCTTGTCATCGGCCACCAGCCTGGTGTCGGAATGGCCCTTCTCGGCGTCGTCCCAGAGCACGCGGTGAAAGCTTGACCCGATGGTGAAATCCTCGGCGTTCGAGACCGCCAGCTTGTGCCGGAGCAGCGATTTCGGCGTCATCAGGATGAGCGGCTTGCGGAACGAGCGGTGCAATTGCCTCCGCAGGATGTGGAAATAGTTGGCTGGCGTGGTGCAATTGGCCACGATCCAGTTGTCGCCGCCGCACATTTGCAGGAACCGCTCAAGCCGGGCCGAGGAGTGCTCGGGCCCCTGGCCCTCGTAGCCATGCGGCAAAAGGACGGTCAGCCCCGACATGCGCAGCCACTTGCTTTCACCCGAACTGATGAACTGGTCGAACATGATCTGCGCACCGTTGGCGAAATCGCCGAACTGCGCCTCCCACAGGGTGAGTGCGTTGGGTTCGGCGAGGCTGTAGCCGTATTCGAACCCCAGCACCGCGTATTCCGAGAGCATCGAGTCGATGACCTCGTATTGCGCCTGGCCCTCGCGGATGTTGTTGAGCGGGAAATAGCGATCCTCGGTTTCCTGATCGATCAGGCCGGAATGGCGCTGGCTGAACGTTCCGCGGGTGCTGTCCTGGCCGGACAGGCGCACCGGGTATCCTTCGGTCAGCAGCGAGCCGAAGGCCAGCGCCTCGCTCGTGGCCCAGTCGAAGCCGTGCCCGGTTTCGAACATCTCGCGCTTGGCGTCGAGCAGGCGTGAAACCGTCCGGTGCAGCGGGAAGCCTTCGGGCGCGCGGGTCAGCGCGTGCCCCACCTCTTCCATCGTCTCGGTCTTGATCGCGGTTTCGCCGCGCTGGTATTCGTCGGCGTCACGCTTGTCGAGATGGCTCCAGCGGCCATCGAGCCAGTCGGCCTTGTTGGGCTTGTAATCCTTGCCGGCCTCGAACTCGTCGTTGAGATAGGCCTGGAATGCGGCCTTCATGTCCTCGATCTCGCCCTCGGGAATCAGCCCGTCCTGAACCAGGCGGTCGGTATAGAGGCTGAGCGTGGTCTTGTGCGTCTTGATCCGCTTGTACATCACCGGGTTGGTGAACATCGGCTCGTCGCCCTCGTTATGACCGAAGCGGCGATAGCAGAACACGTCGATGACCACGTCCTTGTGGAACTTCTGGCGGAACTCGGTCGCGACCTTGGCGGCGTGGACCACCGCCTCGGGATCGTCGCCGTTGACGTGGAAGATGGGCGCCTCGACCATCAGCGCGATATCGGTGGGATAGGGCGACGAGCGCGACAGGTGCGGCGCGGTGGTAAACCCGATCTGGTTGTTGACGATGATATGGATCGTGCCGCCCGTCTTGTGCCCCTTGAGGCCCGAAAGCCCGAAACATTCGGCAACCACGCCCTGACCGGCAAAGGCCGCATCGCCATGCAAAAGCACCGGGATAACCTGACTGCGCTTCTCATCGCTCAACTGGTCCTGCTTGGCGCGGACCTTGCCCAGCACCACCGGGTTGACCGCTTCGAGATGCGAGGGGTTGGCGGTGAGCGACAGGTGCACGGTGTTGCCGTCGAACTCGCGGTCGGAACTGGCGCCGAGGTGGTACTTCACATCGCCCGACCCATCGACCTCGTCGGGTTTGAAGCTGCCGCCCTGGAACTCGTTGAAAATGGCGCGATAGGGTTTGCCCATCACGTTGGCCAGCACCGAGAGCCGGCCGCGGTGGGGCATGCCGATCACGACTTCCTTGGCGCCGAGGCTGCCGCCGCGCTTGATGATCTGCTCCATCGCGGGAATGAGCGCCTCGCCCCCGTCAAGTCCGAACCGCTTGGTGCCCATGTACTTGACATGCAGGAACTTCTCGAAGCCCTCGGCCTCGACAAGCTTGTTGAGGATCGCCTTGCGCCCGTTCTTGGTAAAGGCGATCTCCTTGCCATAGCCCTCGATCCGCTCCTTGAGCCAGCCGGCCTGTTCGGGATCGGAGATATGCATGTATTGCAGCGCAAAGGTGCCGCAATAGGTGCGCTTCACGATGTCGATGATCTCGCGCATCGTGGCGAAATCGAGCCCCAGGACCTTGTCGATGAAGATCGGCCGGTCCATGTCGGCCTCGGTGAAACCGTAGGATTTCGGGTCAAGCTCGGGATGCGGGGTCTGGCTGCGCATGCCCAGCGGGTCGAGATCGGCCACGAGGTGGCCGCGGATGCGATAGGCGCGGATGATCATCAGCGCGCGGATCGAATCGAGCACGGCACGCTTGATCGCCTCGTCGGTGACCTCGACACCCGCGGCGCTGGCCTTGTCGCGGATCTTCTCGGCGGCGGTTTCCATCTCGTCGGGCAGCGGCGCCCAGTCGCCGGTCAAGGCACCGGTCAGATCGTCCTGCGGCATGGGCGGCCAGTCACGGCGCGCCCAGCTTGGCCCCTTGGCCTCGGCCTGCACGTCTTTTTCGGTATCGCCCATCTGCTTGAAGAACTCGATCCAGCCTTCATCGACCGATCCGGGGTCATCGGTATATCGCGCGTAAAGCTGTTCGAGATACTCGGCATTGTGCCCCTGCATGAAGGAGGAGGCACGAAACTGGTCATTGGGGGAATGTTCGGTCATGGCGATTACCTCGTGGGTTGAGGACCGTAATCATTGGGGCCGGGTTGGCTGGGGCGGGTCAGCCACCAGACGACAAGAATGAACAGGGCGATCTGGATCAGCCAGATCACCGCAAATCCGCCCAGTCCGAAGCCCGGCATCGGCATCGCCCCGTGTGACATCATCCCCAGCATGCCGCCGGTAAAGATGAGGCCAAGTCCAAAAGACACAAGGACAGGCAGGAGCAGCCACCAGCCGGGGCGCCCGGTGTCGTGCATTCTGCGCCACCCCACGGCCAGGAATGGCAGCAGGGTGGCAAGCTGAAACAGGGGCGCGAAGATGCGTGTCGCCTGGCCGTGCGGGTCCGGCTCTGTGGATGTGCCGAACACCAGCGCATCAAGCACGCCAAAGACCAACCCGCCAAGGAACACGAACAGCGCGAACCACCAGAATTCAGGGCGCGCCGCGCGGCCCGAAAAAGCGACGTATTTCTGCATCAGGCAGGTTTTCACGCTGGTCTGGAAATCCATCGCCGGCACTTTCCCGATCAGCCCTTGTCGATCGCGGCTAACATCGCCTCACCAAGCTGGGCAGGGCTGTCGGCGACCACGATCCCGGCGCTGCGCATGGCCTCGATCTTGTCGTCGGCGCCGCCCTTGCCACCGGCGACGATGGCGCCCGCGTGGCCCATGCGACGGCCCGGGGGGGCGGTGCGCCCGGCGATGAAGCCCGCGACCGGTTTCTTGCGGCCCTTCCTGGCCTCGTCTTTCAGGAATTGCGCGGCCTCTTCCTCGGCCGATCCGCCGATCTCGCCGATCATGATGATGCTTTGCGTCTCGTCATCGGCGAGGAACCATTCCAGCACGTCGATATGCTCGGTTCCCTTGATCGGATCGCCGCCGATACCCACGCAGGTCGATTGGCCCAGCCCCACGTCTGTGGTCTGCTTGACCGCCTCGTAGGTGAGCGTGCCCGAACGCGAAACCACCCCGCAGGAGCCGCGCTTGTGGATATGGCCGGGCATGATGCCGATCTTGCAGGCGTCGGGCGTGATCACGCCGGGGCAGTTGGGGCCGATCAGGACCGATGTGCTGTCTTCCAGCGCGCGCTTGACCTTCATCATGTCGAGCACCGGAATGCCCTCGGTGATGCAGACGATCACCTCCATCTGCGCGTCGATCGCCTCGAGGATCGAATCCGCGGCAAAGGGCGGCGGCACGTAGATCACGGTGGCGTTGGCGTCGGTCTCGTGGCGCGCTTCGTGAACGCTGTTGAACACGGGCAGGTCGAGATGCGTCTGCCCGCCCTTGCCCGGCGTCACGCCGCCGACCATCTTGGTGCCATAGGCGATGGCCTGTTCGGAATGGAACGTGCCCTGCGAGCCGGTGAAGCCCTGACAGATGACATTGGTATTTTCGTCGATGAGAACTGCCATTTTCTTATCCCTTCACCGCTTTCACGATCTTTTCCGCGCCGTCCTTGAGGTCGTCGGCGGCGATCACGTCGAGGCCGGAATTCTTGATGATCTCCTTGCCCTTCTCGACATTGGTGCCTTCGAGCCGCACCACGAGCGGCACCTTGAGGCCGACCTCCTTCACCGCGGCGATCACGCCCTCGGCGATCACGTCACAGCGCATGATGCCGCCGAAGATGTTGACGAGGATGCCCTTGACCTGCGGATCGCTGGTGATGATCTTGAACGCCTCGGTCACCTTGTCCTTGGTCGCACCACCGCCCACGTCGAGGAAGTTGGCAGGCTCGGCGCCGTAAAGCTTGATGATGTCCATCGTCGCCATGGCAAGGCCCGCACCGTTCACCATGCAGCCGATTTCACCGTCGAGCGCGATATAGTTGAGGTCGTATTTGCTGGCCTCAAGCTCCTTGGGGTCTTCCTCGGTCGTGTCGCGCAGGTCGGCGATGTCGGGGTGGCGATAGATCGCGTTGCCGTCGAACCCCATCTTGGCATCGAGGCATTTGAGATCGCCCTTGTCGGTGAGGATCAGCGGGTTGATCTCAAGCATCTCGACATCTTTTTCGATGAAGAGCTTGTAGAGCGTGCCCATCAGCGCGACGCATTGTTTCACCTGCGCGCCGGTCAGACCCAGCATGAAGGCGATGCGGCGGCCATGGAACGGCTGATAGCCGGTGGCCGGATCGACCGAGAAGCTCAGGATTTTCTCGGGCGTGCTTTCGGCGACTTCCTCGATATCCATGCCGCCCTCGGTCGAGGCGACGAAGGAGACGCGGCTGGTTTGCCGGTCGACCAGAAGGGCGAGGTAGAATTCCTTCTCGATGTCCGAGCCGTCCTCGATATAGATGCGGTTGACCTGCTTGCCCGCCGGGCCGGTCTGTTTGGTGACCAGCGTGCGGCCCAGCATCCGCTTGGCTTCAAGCTCGGCCTCCTCCACGGACTTGGCAAGGCGCACACCGCCCTTTTCGCCGGCATCGGCCTCCTTGAAGCTGCCCTTGCCGCGGCCGCCCGCGTGGATCTGTGCCTTGACCACCCAGAGCGGTCCGTCCATTTCGCCCGCGGCGGTCTTGGCCTCTTCGGCCCGGGTCACCACGCGCCCGTCGCTGACCGGCGCACCATAAGAGCGCAACAGCGCCTTGGCCTGATATTCGTGAATGTTCATCGGCTCACCTGTGTGGTTTACGTTGCCCTTCCTAGTGGCATATGCTTTTCCGAAACCTAAGTGCAAATCGAATGATACATGGAATTTCGCAGAATTTTTACATTTTGTGATCACACGATTTCCGGCTGTGATCACAAAATGAGACATGCACCGTTTCTCAGGTTGCGGAAAGAGAATCATCCCGGCACGCTGGACTTGCACCGATTGATATGGAACCTTTCGTCGCAGGCTGGAAAGGGCGGGCCGATGAAAGCGGCGGCACCGTGGCGGGGATGAGCGCGCCAGGCTGGGGCATCGTGATGACCGCGCGCGAGCCGGGCAACCTGGTGCTGGCGAACGTGGCCTATCACCTTGGCCTCGGCGCGGGCGAGGCGCATGTCTATCTCGACGACCCGGACGATCGGGCAGCCGAAACGCTGGCCGCGTTGCCCGGCGTGCGATTGACCCTCTGCGACACGGATCATTGGCAACGCCTGGCGCGGCGGCGCCCCGAGGGGCAGAACCGGCGGCAGGGACTCAATGCGACCCATGCCTATCGCCTGGCCGATGTCGACTGGCTGATTCATCTCGATGCCGACGAATTCTTGCGTCCGATGCGCGGTGTTGCGGCGATGCACGCGGAACTGGCCGCCTTTCCGCGTGGGTTCGGGTATGTCTCGGTGCCCCCGGCCGAGCGGGTCATGCCCCGCGATGCAGCGCAGGTGGGGCTGTTCGACGGGGTGTTTCGCCGCCCCGCGCGGGTGCCGCCGCGCCTGCATCGCGCGCTTTACGGCGAGGCGGCGGATTTCCTCGATGGCGGGATGTGCAGCCATGCCAGCGGCAAGGCGTTCACACCCACCGGGTTCGACTACCAGATCCGCATTCACCGGCCCCGCGCGGGCAAGACAGACCCTCTGCCCGCCCATTCTGCGCTGAAGGCACAGGCGGTGGAGCTGCTGCATTTCGACGGGCTGACGCCGCTGCACTGGTTGGTCAAGCTCCTGCGCTACGGTGAACACGCGGCCGAGGTTCAGGCCGGGATGAACGGACCGCACCGGATGCGGCAGGTGGCCGCGCTTCGCGATGCAGGGGATATCGCCGCGGTGCGGGCGCTTTACGAGCGGGTGCAGGTTCTTGCGCCCGCGCAGAAGGCGCGGCTGGCCGCGCTGGGATTGTGCGACACCGCGCCTTTCGATCCGGCGCCGGTCATCGCGCGGGTGCTCGAAGATGTGCCCGACCTGTCGGCAGCGCGCTTTGACGCCGATTTGCGCCGGGCGCATGAAAACAGTCCCAATCCGCGCCTTGCGGAGCTGGTCGGCCGGTGGCCCGGCTGACCATCAAGGCGGGCGCGGCGCGCCCCCGGTGACCCGCCCGACCCTGCCCGGGATGTGGATTCGCGGTGGAAAATGAAAGATGACCATGGGACAGTTCGCGCAAGGCAAGCAACACGACGAGAGGTGAGGAATGCAGGCAACGCCGGCAAGATGGTCCGTCGTGGCGACGGTGGCGGAACGCCCCGAGCCGCTCTTGGCCTTTGCCGCGCATCACGCCCTGCTCGGCGCGCATCGGATTCATCTTTACCTCGATCGCCCCGATCCGGACCTCAAGGCGCGCCTGGAACAGGTGCCCGGCTGCGATGTGACACTGTGTGACGATGCCCATTGGAAACGCCTGACCGGTGGCGCGCGACCCAAGCCGGTGGAGGCACGACAGATCGAGAACGCGGCCGATGCCTATCGCAGATCCGATGCGGATTGGCTGGCCCATCTCGATGGTGACGAGTTCATCAGTTGCACGCGAGAGCTTGGCATCGAGCTGGCGCATGTGCCGGAGGCGTTCTCGCTCGTGCACCTGGACGTGCGCGAGCGCGTTTACCTGGAACGCGACACCGATCCGGACCTGTTCTCCGGCGTGTTTCGCAAGCATTACAAGGCGCGCTTCGGCAATCAGCAGCATGTGCTGGGTGACCTGGCCCGCTATGCCGATGGCGGCTTTTTCGGACATGCGGTCGGAAAGTGCCTCGTCCGGACAGGGCGGGAGGGGTTGATCATGGGCATTCATCGCCCGCGCCCCATGCGAACGGAGGGCCGCCGCATGGAGCGCCCGCGGCGCATCACCGCCAGCAGCGCGGTGTTGCTGCATTTCGACGGCCTGACAGAGCGCCACTGGATCGAAAAGGTGAAACGCTATTGCACGCTCAAGCGGCCGGAGGGGGATATGAGGCGGGCGCAGGCCCGCAGGCGCCTGCTGGAGTTTTTCGACGCTCACATGCACGATGACGCGGCCTTGCTGGCCTTTCATCGCCGTATGAAAGTGCTTTCAAAGTCCGGGGAACGGACGTTGCGCGCCCTGGGCCTGATCGAGGATGCGGCGATCGATCCGAGGGCGGGACTGGCGCATTTCGGGCTGGCAGACAGCCTGGACCTTTCCGCGCGCAGCTTTGACCGGGCCCCGGCCGCCGCGCAGGAGAGCGGCCGATGAAAAGGGGCCCGCAGCGGTCGCAGCGGGCCCCTCATACATCATTTCACGGCATTCACGCCAGCGAGCTGTCGATCTCCTTGCAGGCCTTCACAAGACCCTTCACGGCATCGACCGACTTGTCGAACATCGCCTGCTCGTCCTTGGTGAGCTTGATGTCGATCACCCGCTCGACCCCGCCCGCGCCGATCACCGTGGGCACGCCCACGTAAAACCCTTCGAGCCCGTAGGGGCCATCGACATGGGCCGCGCAGGGCAGCACGCGCTTTTGATCCTTGAGATAGGAGATTGCCATTTCGATCGCGCTGGTGGCCGGGGCGTAATAGGCGCTGCCGGTTTTCAGAAGGCCGACGATCTCGGCGCCGCCGTCACGGGTGCGCTGCACGATCGCGTCGAGCTTGTCCTGCGTGGTCCAGCCCATCTTGACAAGGTCGGGCAGGGGGATGCCCGCAACGGTGGAATAGCGCGTGAGCGGGACCATCGTGTCGCCGTGCCCGCCCAGCACGAAGGCGGTGACATCGCGCATCGAGACCTTGAATTCCTCGGACAGGAAATGCCGGAACCGGGCCGAGTCGAGAACGCCCGCCATGCCGCAGACCTTCTCATGCGGCAGGCCCGAGAACTCGCGCAGCGCCCAGACCATCGCATCGAGCGGGTTGGTGATGCAGATCACGAACGCGTCCGGTGCATTGGCCTTGATGCCTTCGCCCACGGCCTTCATGACCTTGAGGTTGATACCCAGAAGGTCATCGCGGCTCATCCCCGGCTTGCGCGGCACACCGGCGGTGACGATGCACACATCGGCGCCCGCGATATCGGCATAATCCTGCGTGCCCTTGAGCTTCACGTCGAACCCTTCCGAGGGGCCGGATTCCGCGATGTCGAGCGCCTTGCCTTCGGGGATGCCCTCGGCGATGTCGAACAGGATGATATCGCCCAGCTCTTTCATTGCCGCCATATGGGCAAGGGTGCCGCCGATCATGCCTGCGCCGATCAGTGCGATTTTGGGTCTGGCCATTTGGTTTCACTCCGGGTGGTTGCCAATTTCGCGACTGCCTAAGCCGATCCGGCGCGCACTGCAAGGGTTCCACGTCGTGACGCGGCGGTCATGTCGGCCTGTCGCGCCCGTGCGTGAAAGGTTAAAGAGGTTGGGAAACCGTAATTTAACGAGGACCATCCCGTGCCGCCACTGGACCTGAGCTTTTTTGCCATCGCCGGCCCAGCGGTTGTTTTCGCGGGCATATCCAAGGGCGGTTTCGGCTCGGGCGCGGCCTTTGCCTCGGCGGCGATTCTGGCGCTGGTGATGGAGCCGGGGGCGGCCATCGGGGTCATGTTGCCGCTCCTGATGCTGATCGACCTGGCCACGCTCAAACCCTATTGGAAACGCTGGAACACGCATGACGCGCTCGTGCTGATCCTTGGCTCGCTGCCCGGCGTGGTGCTTGGCGCGGCCTTCTACACGGTGGCCGATGCCGACCATCTGCGGCTCTTGATCGGCGGGATCGCGCTCTTGTTCGTGGCCTGGCAGATCGCCGGGCGGGCCGGGAAAATTCCCGTGGCGGGGCGGCCCATACCGCTCTGGGGTGGGTTGGTGGCCGGGCTGGCGGCGGGGTTCACCAGTTTCGTGGCCCATGCCGGGGGGCCTGCGGCGGCGGTCTACCTCTTGTCGAAGCGCCCCGGCAAGACCGAGTTCCAGGCCACCACCGTGATCGTGTTCTGGGCCAACAACGTCCTCAAGGCCGCGCCTTACGGGATGCTGGGCATCTTCACCGCCGAAACCCTCTGGGCCGACCTGTGGCTGGCGCCGTTCGCGCTTTTCGGCACATGGCTGGGGGTGCGTGCGCATTTCGCCATTCCCGAACGGGTGTTCTTTGGCCTCACCTATGTACTCCTGTCCGTGACGGGGGCCAAGCTCGTTTGGGACGGGCTGACTTGAACCGACATCCCTGAAAGAAGCTGTCAGGTGACAGTGATGCGCCCTTTGGCGTCACCCGGAACAGCGGCGCAGCCGCCCGGGTAGCACACGGCCGCCCCGACGTGCCGGAGGCACGCCTTCGGCGTGACCGGGTGCTTTGGACGGGGTGTGCGCCGTGCGAGGCAAGGGATGACGCGGAGAGATAAAGTGCCTGCCGCATATGCCGTGCGCACCCGACCGCGGCCGTGCGCTTCCTTGCCGTTGCGTTCTGCCGCGCCCGCCTCTTCTGCGCTGCGGCGAGAAATCTCTTGAACATTTCGAGCAAAAAATGCTCTATCCGCAACAATATTACCGGAGAATCCCATGACCGTGCGCCCCTACCGTTCCGTCCTCTACATCCCCGGCTCGAAAGAGCGCGCGCTCGACAAGGCGCGGGGGCTGCCGGTGGATGCGATCATCTTTGATCTTGAGGACGCGGTGACACCAGATGCCAAGGTCGAGGCCCGCGCCACGCTGGCCAAGGCGCTCAAGGAGGGCGGCTATGGCAACCGGGCAAGGATCGTGCGGATCAACGCGCTCGATACCCAATGGGGCCGCGAGGATGCGCTGGCGGTCAAGGAGATGGAGGCCGATGCCATCCTCTTGCCAAAGGTCAACAACGCGCTCGACGTGCAGGCGCTGGGCGACCTGGTGGGCAAGATGCCGATCTGGGCGATGATGGAGACCTGCCACGGCGCCTGGAACGCGATGGAGGTGGCCGCGCATCCGCAGGTGCACGGGTTCGTCGCGGGGACCAACGACCTCGCCAAGGAGCTCAACTGCCGCGCCCGGGCCGACCGTCTGCCGCTGATGGGCGCGCTCCAGATGATGCTGCTGGCGGCGCGAGCGCATGGGGTCGTGGCGGTCGATGGCGTCTATAACCAGTTCAAGGACGACGAGGGCCTGCGCACCGAATGCGAACAGGGCCGCGACCTGGGCTTTGACGGCAAGACCCTCATCCACCCCGCGCAGGTCGACGTGACCAACGCCGTCTTTTCGCCGTCCGAGGCCGAGATCGACCTCGCCCGCCGCCAGATCGAAGCCTTCGAGGAAGTCGAGCGCACCGGGCAGGGGGTCGCCGTGGTCGATGGCAAGATCGTCGAGAACCTGCATGTCGAGACTGCGAAAAAGGTGCTTTCGATGGCCAGTTCGATCGCCTCATTGTAGGGTGGGGGCCAACCCACCG
This sequence comes from Aquicoccus sp., assembly GCF_041686535.1. NCBI lineage: Bacteria > Pseudomonadati > Pseudomonadota > Alphaproteobacteria > Rhodobacterales > Paracoccaceae > Aquicoccus > Aquicoccus sp. The sequence continues at coordinate 13,263 of NZ_JAWLDS010000012.1, forward strand.
TTCCGAACGAAAAGGCATCCCCATGACCCTTCTGATCCTCGGCGTCCTTCTGTGGTCGCTTGCCCATCTCTTCAAGCGTCTTGCCCCGGCTCGCCGTGCCGCGATGGGCGACAGGGCCAAGGGCGGCGTGGCGCTGGCGCTTCTGGTGTCGCTGGTGCTCATGGTGGTCGGTTATCGCGCGGCCGACCCCGGCACGATCTTCTGGGGCCGCTCGCCGATGATGACGGGGATCAACAACCTGTTGATGCTGGTCTCGGTCTATCTCTTTGCCGCCTCGGGGATGAAAACCCGCGCCGCACGGATCATCCGCCACCCGCAGCTGACGGCGGTCAAGGCATGGGCACTGGGGCATCTGCTGGTCAATGGCGATCTGCCGTCGTTCATCCTCTTTGGCGGGCTGCTGGCCTGGGCGGTGGTCGAGGTGATCCTGATCAACCGCCAGACCGAATGGCAGAAACCCGCCCCCGCACCGATGGGCAAGGAAGTCGGCGCCCTCGTCGGCACCGTCGTCGTGTTCGGGGTGATTTCGCTCATCCATGCGTGGCTGGGCTATTACCCCTTCGGGTGATCCGCAAAATCAGGAGTGTGCGCATATGGCCAAGACCAATCCGGGCCGGTTCTTCGAGGATTACAGACTGGGCGAGGTGATCGATCACGCCGTCCCGCGCACCGTGGGCGAGGGCGAGCGCGCGCTCTACCACGCGCTCTACCCGGCGCGGCACGCGCTTTACTCGTCGGACGTGTTCGCGGCTGAATGCGGGCTGGAGGGCAGCCCGCTGGATGACCTCGCCGCGTTCCACGTGGTGTTCGGCAAGACCGTGCCCGACATCTCGCTCAACGCGGTGGCCAATCTCGGCTATGCCGAAGGGCGCTGGCTCAGGCCCGTCTATCCCGGCGACACGCTGCGTTCGGTGTCCGAGGTGATCGGCCTCAAGCAGAACTCCAACGGCAAATCCGGTGTCGTCTGGGTGCGCACCACCGGGCTCAACCAGATGGACGAGCCGGTGCTGAGCTATGTGCGCTGGGTGATGGTGCGCAAGAACGATACGGATGCCCCCGCGCCCGAAACCGTGGTGCCCGACCTCAAACCGGCGCTGGATGCTGCCGATCTGGCGGTCCCCGAGGGGCTTGATTTCACGGGCTACGATTTCGCGCTCGCGGGCGAGGCGCATCGCTGTGGCGACTACGCGGTGGGCGAGGTGATCGACCATGTGGACGGCGTCACCATCGAGGAGGCCGAGCACATGATCGCCACGCGCCTGTGGCAGAACACCGCCAAGGTGCATTTCGATGCCACCTTCCGCCCCGATGGCCAGCGGCTCATCTATGGCGGGCACGTGATCTCGATGGCCCGCGCGCTGTCGTTCAACGGGCTGGCCAATGCGCAGATGATCGCGGGGCTGAACGGCGGGGCACATGCCAACCCGTGCTTTGCCGGACTGACGGTCAAGGCATGGTCCGAAGTGCTCGACAAGGCCGAGACACCCGCGCCGGGTGTCGGCGCGATCCGCCTGCGGCTTGTGGCCACCTCGGACGGGTCGGTGGGCGAATTGAAGGGCGCGGATGGCAAATACCGTCCGGGCGTCCTGCTCGATCTCGACTACTGGGCGTTGATGCCGGTTTGACGGCATTCACATATGTGATCACAAATCAGACTCGACGCACCGGAGCATGGGGGCGACTTGTGCGGATTTAATGCATCAAGCTTATTTGTGATCACACGAATATTTCCGTGATCACAAATAGTCGGATTCTTCGAGGAATTTACCCAAAACCGTCGCGTCACATGTCAAACACCCGTGACACCGCCCTGCAATCCGTTTTAATCATGTGGCAGGCATCGCACGTATACTGACGTGTGCAAACCGAACAACAGGGGGATCGCCCATGGCCGAGACAAAACCCGTCGAACGCCCGCTCAGCCCGCATATCCAGATTTACCGCCCGCAGCTCACCTCGATCACCTCGATCCTGACGCGGATCACAGGCAATGCGCTCATCGTCGCCGTGATCCTCGTGGTCTGGTGGCTGCTCGCGGCGGCGGTGTCGGATGCGTCTTTCGCCACCGCCAACGCGGTGATGACCTCCTGGTTCGGCGACCTGGTGATGACGCTCTCGCTGCTGGGCATCTGGTATCATTACCTTGCCGGGCTGCGGCATCTCTATTTCGACGCGGGCCATGGGCTCGAGATCGAAACCGCCGAGAAGCTGGGCATCGCCTGTCTCGTCGGGTCGGTCGTCCTGACCGTCATCACCATCCTGATCGTGTGAGGGCCGAGCCATGCGTTACCTGACCGACCGCAAACGCGCCGAAGGCAAGGGGGCCGCGCATACCGGCACCGAACATCACTGGTACATGACCGTCAGTTCCGTCGGCCTGGCCTTCCTGGTGCCCACCTTCCTGATCGTCTTCGGCAGCGCGCTGGGCGGCACACGCGAAGAGGTGCTGGCCACGTTCGCGCGCCCCTTCCCGGCAATCCTGACCGCGCTCACCCTGCTGGTGGGGATGATGCATTTCAAGAACGGCGCCAAGATGATGATCGAGGATTACTGGCAGGGCACCCTGCGCAAGGCGCTGATCATGCTCGTGGTGGGCCTGAGCTGGACCATCATCGCCACCGGGCTTTACGCGCTCGCCAAGATCGCACTTTGAAGGATTGACCATGGCTGCTTACGAATACGAAACACATGAATATGACGTGGTCGTGGTCGGCGCCGGTGGCGCGGGCCTGCGTGCCACGCTGGGCATGGCCGAGCAGGGTTTGCGCACCGCCTGCGTGACCAAGGTCTTCCCGACCCGCTCGCATACTGTCGCGGCGCAGGGCGGTATCGCCGCCTCTCTGTCGAACATGGGTCCCGACCACTGGCAATGGCACATGTTCGATACCGTCAAAGGGTCTGACTACCTGGGCGACACCGACGCGATGGAATACCTTGCCCGCGAGGCGCCCAAGGCCGTGTACGAGTTGGAGCATTACGGCGTGCCCTTCTCGCGCACCGAAGAGGGCAAGATCTATCAACGTCCTTTTGGTGGCCACACCACCGAGTTCGGCGAAGGCCCCGCGGTGCAACGCACCTGTGCCGCCGCCGACCGCACCGGCCACGCGATCCTGCACACGCTCTACGGACAAAGCCTCAAGGAGAAGGCCGAGTTCTATGTAGAGTATTTCGCCATCGACCTCGTCATGAGCGACGACGGCGCCTGCACCGGCGTGGTGTGCTGGAAACTCGATGACGGCACCATGCATGTGTTCAACGCCAAGATGGTCGTGCTGGCCACCGGCGGCTATGGCCGCGCCTATTTCAGCGCGACCTCGGCCCATACCTGCACCGGCGACGGCAACGGCATGGTGGCGCGCGCGGGCCTGCCGCTTCAGGACATGGAATTCGTGCAGTTCCACCCCACCGGCATCTATGGCGCGGGCTGTCTCATCACCGAGGGCGCTCGCGGCGAGGGCGGATACCTCACCAATTCCGAGGGCGAACGCTTCATGGAGCGTTATGCGCCCCAGTACAAGGATCTCGCCCCGCGCGACTATGTCAGCCGCTCGATGACCATGGAAATCCGCGAGGGCCGCGGCGTCGGCCCCGAGGGCGATCACATCCACCTCAACCTCAGCCACCTGCCCGCCGACGCGCTGCAACTGCGCCTGCCCGGAATCTCGGAAAGCGCGCGCATCTTTGCCGGCGTCGATGTCACCAAGGAACCGATCCCTGTGCTGCCCACGGTGCATTACAACATGGGCGGCATCCCCACGAATTACTGGGGCGAGGTGCTCAACCCCACCAAGAGCGATCCCAATGCAGTGGTGCCCGGCCTCATGGCCGTGGGCGAGGCCGCCTGTGCCTCGGTGCATGGCGCCAACCGGCTTGGCTCCAACTCTCTCATCGACCTCGTGGTCTTTGGCCGTGCCGCCGCGATCCGCGCGGGCAAGGTGGTCGATGCTGAATCCGCCAACCCAGCCCTCAACACGGCATCGGTGGACAAGGCGTTCGACCGGTTCGACGGGCTGCGCCATGCCAAGGGTAGCGTCCCGACCGCCGAATTGCGGCTCGAGATGCAAAAGACCATGCAATCCGACGCTGCCGTGTTCCGCGCCGCCAAGACCCTCTCCGACGGGGTCGAAAAGATGATCTCCATCGCCGGCAAGGTGGATGACCTTTCGGTTACCGACCGAAGCCTGGTGTGGAACAGCGACCTGATGGAGACGCTGGAACTGACCAACCTCATGCCCAACGCGATGGCCACCATCGTCAGTGCCGAGGCCCGCAAGGAAAGCCGCGGTGCCCACGCGCACGAGGATCACCCCGAGCGCGACGACAAGAACTGGCGTGTGCACAGCATCGCGCGGGTCGATGGCGCCGAGGTGACGCTTTCCTATCGCGACGTGATCAAGGATCCGCTCACCACCGAGAAAGAGGGCGGCATCGCGATCAAGAAAATCGCGCCCAAGGCGCGGACGTTCTAAGGAGACCGACAATGGTTCAACTGACTCTACCAAAGAACAGTCGCATGACCACTGGCAAGACCTGGCCAAAGCCCGAGGGCAAGAACGTGCGCAAGTTCCAGATCTATCGGTGGAACCCCGATGACGGCAAGAATCCGCAGATCGATACCTATTTCGTCGATCTCGACGATTGCGGGCCGATGGTTCTGGATGCGCTGATCTACATCAAGAACAATATCGACCCGACGCTGACCTTCCGCCGCTCGTGCCGCGAGGGGATCTGCGGCTCCTGCGCGATGAATATCGACGGGATCAACACGCTGGCCTGCATCTATGGCATGGACGAGGTCAAGGGCGACGTGAAGATCTATCCGCTTCCGCACATGCCGGTGGTCAAGGATCTCATTCCCGACCTCACGCATTTCTATGCCCAGCATGCCAGCATCATGCCGTGGCTGGAAACCAAGACCAACCGCCCCGCGAAAGAGTGGAAACAGTCGATCGAGGATCGCGAGAAACTCGACGGGCTCTATGAATGCGTGATGTGCGCGTGCTGTTCGACCTCCTGCCCGTCTTACTGGTGGAATGGCGACAAGTATCTCGGCCCGGCCGCGCTCCTGCATGCCTATCGCTGGATCATCGATTCCCGCGACGAGGCCACGGGCGAACGGCTCGACGATCTCGAAGATCCGTTCAAGCTCTACCGCTGCCACACCATCATGAACTGCACCAAGACCTGCCCCAAGGGCCTGAACCCGGCCAAGTCGATTGCCGAGATCAAGCGCATGATGGTCAACCGCGTGGTGTGACCGCCGCTCGGGGCGACGGGATCGCGAGTCCGTGCTAACCTTCCCGCGAGGGAGGATTGCACGATGGAAACCACCATATGCCTCGGCACCACCAAGGGGGCCTTTCTGATCACCTCATCCGGTGAACGGGCCGATTGGCGCGTCTCCGGTCCGCATTGCGACGGCTGGCCGATCAATCATGTGCTCGGCGACCCCGTGTCCGGTTCGATCTGGGCGGCGGGTGGCGGCGAATGGCATGGCGCCGGGGTCTGGCACTCGGACGATGGCGGGCAAAACTGGACCCTGTCGCATCTCGCGGGCGGGCTTGTCGATGAATGGGCGGCCAGTGATTCCGACCTCGCCGCGATGATCGGCTGGGAGCCCAAGGATTTCCCCTTCCCTGGCGAGATCGACGCGATCTGGTCGCTGCATCATGCCCGTGGCGCGCTCTATGCCGGTGCCAAGCCCGCGAACCTCTACGTGAGCCGCGACAACGGCAGGACATGGGAACGCAACGCGGCCTTGGCGGAGTTTCCCGGCCGTGACGACTGGAACCCCGGCGCGGCAGGGCTGACACTGCACACGATCCTTACCGTCCCTGACGATCCGGCGCGGATGTGGCTGGGCATTTCCGCCGCGGGCGTCTTCGCAACCGAGGATGGCGGCGCAAGCTGGGATCGGCGCAACCGGTTGTCAAACGCGGCGGCGCAGGCGACGCATGACCACCCCGCCGCACCCTCCGGGGGCGAGATCGGCCATTGCGTGCACAACATGGCCCGTGCCGCCGATGGCACGATCTACCAGCAGAACCACCACGGCACATGGCGGTCACGCGATGACGGGCGCCATTGGGATGACATTGGCACCGGCCTGCCCTCGACATTCGGATTTCCGATCGCGGTGCATCCCTCCGATCCGCACTCGCTCTGGGTGATCCCCCTCAATGGCGACATGGCGGGTCGGTTTCCCCCGGACGCCCGCGCGGCGGTCTGGAAATCGACCGACGGCGGCGAGACATGGAGCGACAAGCGCGCCGGCCTGCCGGGCGAGTCCTGTTTCTTCACGGTTCTCAGGCAGGCCATGGCGACCGACCGGGCCGATCCGGCGGGCGTCTATTTCGGTACCAACACCGGCTCGCTCTTTGCCAGTTTCGACGCGGGCGAAACCTGGTCCGAAATCGCCCGCCACCTGCCCACGATCCTCTCGGTCGAAGTGACGACCCGTTGAACTGGCTCCGGATCGCGAGGACCAGCGCGCTGGCTGTGACGGCAGAGTTCATGCCGCCGCCTTTTCTCCAATTGATGCGCGCGTTATGGAACGGGTTCCACGCCTGCCCGCTGCAAGAGGCCCTGAATGATCATCGTTGTCGGCCTGATCCTGGCCTTCATTCTGATCCTGATCTTTTCCAACCGCGCCATGCGCCATTGCCGCTGGCGTGCGCAGGGCATGGACGATGACGGCAAGCGCGACTTTCGCTGCATGGCCTGCGGTGCACGCACGACCACGTCCGACGGCAACCCGCCACGCGTCTGCCTGCGTCCGGACGCGCCGCACGGGCGTTGATATCGTGCCTGGTTGCGATTTGGGTCCGCATGTCCGAATGTCGCGTGAAACCGAACCGGAGGACCGCCATGCACCCGCCCGCCGACGCCGATGCCCGCCGCGCCATCGCGCCCGTGATCTGCTATCCCAACGACAGCCTGCCCGCGCCCGATCTCGCGCTCTACCGCGCGGCGCGGGACGGCGCCGACAAGGCCGGCGAGGTGCTGGTGCCGCCGCGCGATGCCCGGGCCTTCCGCGTGCCCGCCGGGCATGTCTTTCGCATTTCCTCGGTCGAGGGGCCACAGGTGGGCGACCTCAACCTGTGGAACGCGCATGACCTTTCCGAACGCTTCTACTCGGGCAAGTCCCGCGCGCTGCATGGCACGCATCTGGCAACGGGCGAGCGGATGTGGTCGTCCTTCCCGCATCTGCGCCCGATGGCCACCATCATCGAGGACACGCTTTCATGGTATGGGATCGACAAGTATGGCGGATCGGTCCATGACGTGATCGGCACGCGGTGCGATCCCTATACCGGCAACCTGCTCTCGGGCACCCAGTATCACCATTGCTGTCATTCGAACCTGACCCGCGCGCTGGCCGACGAAACCGGCATGACCGTGCACGAGGCCGAACCGCATGTGCACGACGTGCTCAACGTCTTCATGTGCACCGGCTTCACCCGCGACACCGGGCAATATTTCATGAAGGCGTCGCCGGTGCGGCCCGGCGATCATCTCGACTTCTTCGCCGAGATCGACCTTCTGGGCGCGTTGTCGGCCTGTCCGGGGGGCGATTGCTCGTCCGAGCATTCCTCGGATGCGGCCGCCTGTCACCCGCTCCTGGTCGAGGTCTTTGCCCCGCAGCCGGGCGCGCTGGATGGGTGGACCTCGCCGCCGGTCAACGGCTATGATCGCAGCCACGGGCGCTGACCGGCGCGCGCCGGGTTAACCAAGTTTATCGTGAAAAATACCCGGCATACCCCGGCAGCCGGATGGCAGCCGGGCGGCAGCCGGGAGTCACCCCCCGAAACTGGCGTAATATGTGCCGTTAACCGCAGCGAACGGTGGGGTCAGTCGAAGGCCGCTTCCAGGGCGATCTCCACCATGTCGCCAAAGCTGCGCTCGCGCTCGGCGCTGGAGAGCGCTTCCTGGCGCAAGAGGTGGTCCGAGACGGTCAGCACCGCCAAGGCCCGCACCCCGAACCGCGCCGAGACGGTGTAAAGTTCAGCCGCTTCCATCTCGACCGCAAGGAGACCGTGGCGCGTCATTTCTTCATTGAGATCAGGACGTTCGTCATAGAACGCATCCGCCGAATAGATGCCGCCTACATGCGGCGACACCCCCCGGGCCCGCGCTGCCGCGACCGCGCGTTCCAGCAGGCCATGATCGGCGCAGGGAGCGAATTGCAGCTCTCGGAAAATACCGCGCGACGGTGTCGAAATGCTGCTCGCCGTCATCGCGATCACCAGGTCGTGGAGGTTCACACTGTCCTGCATCGCCCCGCAAGAGCCGATGCGGATCAGCGTTTTCGCCCCGAAATCGCGGATCAGCTCATTGGCATAGATCGACAGGCTCGGCATCCCCATGCCCGACCCCTGAATGGTAACGCGCTGGCCCCGCCAGGTTCCGGTCAACCCCAGCATCCCCCGGGTTTCATTGACAGTTTTGGGGTCGTCCAGAAACCTCTCGGCGGCCCATTTGGCGCGCAACGGATCGCCTGGCATGAGAACGGTCTCGGCGATCTCGCCCGGTTTCGCACCGATATGGATGGTCATGCGGCGCTTACCTCTGGTACTTGATGAATGGCGTGAGGGTGGCGATCCGGTCGTAAAGCCGCCGCGCCGTTTCGTTGAAATCCTGCGTCATCCAATAGACCGAAGGGGTGTCATTGGCATCTGCCGCGGCATAGACCGCCTCGATCAGCTTGCGTCCGACACCGGTTCCGCGCACATCCGGGTCAGCGTACAGATCTTGCAGATAACACACATCTTCGACCCGCCAATTGTGCGGATGGAAAATGTAGTGCACGAGCCCCACCGCGCGCCCGTCCTGCCGCGCGATCAGCCCGTTCTGAGGTGGATGATCGGGGTCGCAAAGGCGGGCGAAAGTCGTCTGGTAAACTTCTTCCGGGACTGCGGTTTCGTAAAATTCCAGATACCCGGTCCAGAGACGGCGCCAATCGTGCTCGTCGGCGGGGCTCAGGGGGCTGATGACGGTGTCCATGGCGGTTCTCCACGTTATGTCGCTTCACTTTGCCCACCGGGTGGTGCGGGAGCAATGGTCAAAGGCAGATGGCGATGGGCATTTTTCCGCCTGCCTGTTTGAATTTCCCGTTCCGATGCTCCAACTCTGTCCTGTCCCCAAGCCGGGGAGACATGCGCAAAAATGGAGAAGACTGTTGAAACTCAAACCGAAATTCCTGACTGCCATCGCCGCCATCGCGCTTGGTTTTTCCACGCCGGTCGTTGCCCAACAAAGCGAAGTGCCGAGCATCGCCGCCGAAGACGTCACCGAGACGCAGGTGAACGCTTTTGTTGATGCAGCGCTCGCGGTGCAGGATGTGCAGAACGAGTACATGCCCAAGATTCAAGCCACCGAGGATGAGACCGAGCGTAACGAGATCATCGAGGAAGCCAATACGGCAGCAGCCGCCGCCGTCGAGTCGGTGGAGGAGTTGACGATCGACGACTATCTGGCCATCTCGGAAGCCGCCCGGCAGGATGAGGATCTGAATGCTCGGATCATGGCGCGGCTTCAATCCGAGCAGGAAGAGTAAGCCGTAGCGCAGCGGCCGTTTTCGAATTTTCAAAGGGCAGCAACATAGTAGCTGCCCTTTGAAACAGTATCCTACTCGGCTGCGATTTCCTTGGGATCAGCCAAGCTCACGATATCCATCATTATGGTGTTGAGCTCGAAATCCTTGGGGGTATAGACCTGCGCGATGCCGAGATCGCGCAGGGTTTTCGCGTCTTCTGCGGGAATTATCCCCCCTACGATCACCGGCACATGCCCAAGACCCGCATCGCGCAAGCGGTTCAGCGTATCTTCGACGAGGGGCATGTGGCTGCCTGACAGAATCGACAGACCGATCACATGAGCGGCGCTCTCCTTTGCCGCGTCGACGATCTCTTCGGGGGTCAGCCGGATACCTTCGTACTCGATATCCATCCCGCAATCGCGGGCGCGAAAGGCGATTTGTTCGGCGCCGTTGGAATGACCATCAAGCCCCGGTTTGCCGACCAGAAACTTGAGCCGGCGTCCGAGACGGTCGCTCACGGTGTCCACCGCCGCGCGAATGTCGTCGAGTCCCTCGGTCTTGTTCGAAACCGCCCGCGAAACGCCTGTGGGGCCACGGTATTCGCCGAAAACCTCGCGCATGACTTCGGCCCACTCACCGGTCGTGACGCCGGCCTTGGCCGCGGTGATCGACGGTTCCATGATATTCGCCCCGCTTGTGGCGGCAGAACGCAGGTCGGCCAATGCCTGCTCTACGGCGGCGGTGTCGCGAGCGGCGCGCCAGTCATCGAGCCGCTCGATCTGTTCTGCCTCGACCGCTGGATCAACCGTCAGGATACCACCCTCGCCACTCGTAAGGGGGCTGGGTTCGCCCTCTATCCATTTGTTGACCCCGACGACCACGGTTTCACCGGCTTCGATCCGGTTCAATCGTTCGGCATTGGAGTCGACGAGACGGGCCTTCATGTACTCGATCGCGGCCACCGCGCCGCCCATCCCGTCGAGTGTTTCAAGCTCATGTCGTGTGCCCTCTTTCAACGCGGCGACCCTGGCATCGACTGCCGGGTTGTTGTCGAACAGGTCGTCGTATTCGAGAAGATCGGTTTCATAGGCCATGATCTGCTGCATCCGCATTGACCATTGCTGATCCCATGGGCGCGGCAGGCCAAGCGCCTCGTTCCAGGCCGGAAGTTGTACCGCGCGGGCACGGGCCTTTTTCGACAGGGTCACGGCCAGCATCTCGATGAGGATGCGGTAGACATTGTTTTCCGGCTGTTGCTCGGTCAGGCCAAGGCTGTTGACCTGGACACCATAGCGGAAGCGGCGGAATTTCGGGTTTTCGACGCCGTAACGGTCAAGCAGGATCTCGTCCCACAGGTCGACAAAGGCGCGCATCTTGCACATTTCGGTGACGAACCGGATGCCGGCATTGACGAAAAAGGAAATCCGTCCGCAGAGCGCCGGGAAATCCTCGGGTGGAACGCGTGGTTTCAACTCGTCGAGAACGGCAATCGCGGTGGCCAGCGCAAAAGCCAGTTCCTGCTCGGGCGTGGCTCCGGCCTCTTGCAGGTGATAGGAACACACGTTCATCGGGTTCCATTTCGGCACGTTTGCATAGCAGTATTCCGCGACGTCACCGATGAGTTTCAGCGATGGTTTCGGCGGGCAGACATACGTGCCGCGGCTTAGGTATTCCTTAATGATATCGTTTTGTACTGTGCCTTGCAGCTTGGTCACGTCCGCGCCCTGTTCCTCGGCCACCGCGATGTAAAGTGCCAACAGCCATGGTGCGGTCGCGTTGATCGTCATCGAGGTGTTCATCTGATCGAGAGGGATCTGATCGAACAGCGTGCGCATGTCGCCAAGATGGCAGATTGGAACGCCGACCTTGCCGACCTCACCCCGGGCCAAAACGTGGTCGCTGTCATATCCTGTCTGGGTCGGCAGGTCGAAGGCCACCGAAAGCCCGGTCTGGCCCTTGGCGAGGTTGCCCCGGTAGAGCGCGTTCGAGGCTTTGGCGGTCGAATGGCCGGAATAAGTGCGGATAAGCCACGGACGATCGGCCTGGCGATCGGACCTGCTGGTCTGGCGGTCTTCGTGTGTCTTCGACATGGGTGGCCTCGTGAATCGGGTGGGCAATTTTGTTGCGTCCTGATGTTGATACTTGGAACTTTGTGGCGCTGTCAATTCGCTGCGTCGCGGCATGGGGTGATTTACCCTTGGTGAAAACCCTGCCACGGTGTGCCGATGACAAGCTCCGTAACCATGCCGCTCTGGCTCTTGATCGTGATTCTCGGCTTCGCGGCGGTCACCTTCGCGTCGCATTTCCTGTTTCCTTCCGTGCGCTGGTTCTTCCGCCTGCGCATGGAAAGGGTCGTCGCGCGCCTGAACGAACGGCTGGAGCGGCCGATCCAGCCATTCAAGCTGGCGCGTCGCCATGACATGATTCAACGTCTCATTTATGATCCCGAGGTTTCAAAGGCCATCATCGAACATGCCCGCCGCGAGGGCGTGCCCGAGAATGTCGCGTTTCAGAGGGCAAGGGGGTATGCGCGCGAAATCGTTCCGTCCTTCAGTGCATCGCTCTATTTCGGTCTGGCCATCAAGCTGGCAAGACTGATCAGCACCTCGCTTTACCATGTCCGGCTCGGGCACCATGCCGAAGATCACCTCAAGGCGATTGACCCCGAAGCCACTGTGGTCTTCGTGATGAATCATAGATCGAACATGGACTATGTCCTCGTCACCTACCTGGCCGCCGAGCGCAGCGCGCTGTCCTATGCCGTTGGCGAATGGGCGCAGGTTTGGCCTCTGAGCCGCCTGATCAAGGCGATGGGCGCCTATTTTATCCGGCGCAAGTCGCGCAATGCCCTCTATCACAAGGTGCTGGAGCGTTATATTCGCCTGGCAACGGACGCTGGGGTGATGCAGGCCGTGTTTCCCGAAGGTGGCTTGTCGCTTGACGGGGCATTGGCCGAGCCCAAGCTTGGAATATTGAAATACATCGTCGAAGGGCATGATCTGTCATCGCGCGATGTCGTTTTCGTGCCAGTGGCAATCAATTACGATCGTGTTTTCGAAGATCGAATCCTCGTGAAGGCGGAACAGATCGGCACGCGGCGCTTTCGGGCAAGAATTTCGGTTATTCTTCGGTTTCTGTTCAAGCAGGCCTGGCTTCGGCTGCGGGGCCGCTATCATCGGTTCGGCTATGCGGGAGTGAGTTTCGGGCCGCCTGTGAACCTGCGCAGGTTTCTTGAGGACGAACCCAATAACACGATTCAGAAACTTGCCCGGCAGCTGATGTGGCGGATCGGAAAAGAGATCCCGGTGCTGCCCGTTCCGCTGGTGGCGTCGGCGTTGCTTGTCGCGTCCGCTCCGCTGGATCGCCCGGCACTGGAAAAACGCGTCAATGATATTGTGGCTCGATTGCCTGAGGCGCATTTGTATTTGCCCCGCAACGATCTGTCATATGCCGTGGAAGTGGGAGTGCGAAATCTCCTTGGCCGTGAACTGGTGGAGGAAAATGAGGGCCGGTTCACGGTGACGCAGGAAGGACGGGCGCTTGTCGCCTTCTATGCGGCCTCGATCGAACATCTTTTCGAAAAGCCGCGTCACGGCGATTTTTCTGCGGCTGCGAGGTTATAAAATTTCAATATGCGGCGCTTGGGGATTGCATTGTTGCGTGATGCTCGATATCTCGTCTTGAACAGCCGCGATTCTGCGCTGCGGCACAGTTGCAAGGGAGCATGACATGGCACTGGATACGGATATCGGGATCGCCTCCTATGACGCGCCTGAGAAAGATCTCTACGAAATCGGGGAAATGCCGCCGCTGGGACATGTTCCCAAGCAGATGTATGCATGGGCGATCCGCCGTGAGCGGCATGGCGAGCCGGACAAGTCGTTTCAGGTCGAAGTCGTGGATACCTGGGAGATCGACAGTCACGAAGTGCTGGTTCTCGTGATGGCCGCAGGTGTGAACTACAACGGTGTCTGGGCTGGCCTCGGTGTGCCGATCAGCCCGTTCGATGGTCACAGGCAACCCTATCATATCGCGGGGTCCGATGCCTCGGGTATTGTCTGGAAGGTCGGTGACAAGGTGAAAACCTGGAAAGTCGGTGACGAGGTGGTCATTCACTGTAACCAGGATGACGGCGACGATGAGGAATGCAACGGTGGCGACCCGATGTTTTCGCCCACCCAGCGGATCTGGGGATATGAGACTCATGACGGTTCGTTCGCGCAATTCACTCGTGTGCAGGCTCAACAGCTCCTGCCGCGCCCCAAGCATCTGACCTGGGAGGAGTCGGCTTGCTACACGCTGACCCTAGCCACGGCCTACCGGATGCTCTTCGGGCATCACCCGCATGAACTCAAGCCCGGGCAGAACGTGCTGGTATGGGGTGCGTCGGGCGGGCTTGGATCCTATGCGATCCAGTTGATCAACGCGGCTGGTGGTAACGCGATCGGCGTGATCTCCGACGAGGACAAGCGCGACTTTGTCATGGATCTCGGCGCCAAGGGCGTGATCAACCGCAAGGATTTCAACTGCTGGGGGCAGCTTCCGACGGTCAACACCGAGGAATACAAGCAGTGGTTCAACGAGGTTCGCAAGTTCGGCAAGGCGATCTGGGATATCACGGGCAAGGGCAACAATGTCGATATCGTCTTCGAGCACCCGGGCGAGGCGACGTTTCCCGTCTCGACCTTCGTTTGCAAGAAGGGTGGAATGGTCGTGATCTGTGCCGGGACCACCGGTTTCAATTGCACCTTTGATGTCCGCTATGTCTGGATGCATCAGAAGCGCCTGCAGGGTTCGCATTTCGCGCATCTCAAGCAGGCAGCATCTGCCAACCGTCTCATGGTCGAGCGGCGTCTTGATCCTTGCATGTCGGAAGTGTTCCCCTGGAACGAGATTCCGCATGCACATATCAAGATGATGCGAAACGAACACAAGCCCGGCAACATGGCGGTCCTCGTTCAAGCGCCGACGACCGGGCTTCGCACGGTGGAAGATGTGGTTGCGGCGGGCAAGTCCTGACTTTGGAAGGTAACGAGAATCGCCCATGCGGAACACGCGTTGTGCATGGGCGATCCGCGTTTCGGCGTTGGGACTCGCGCCAGCCCGGTGCATTGCCTATTACGACCCCGCAATCCCCAGAAATGTCGGAGATTATAATGCCCCTGTGATCTGACCGGTGCCTTGGACCCGGGCGAAAACGGGGCACTTGCTCTGCGAGCAAAGGCGCCATGTTGTGAATGGTGAGGCCGCTCGATAATGTCTGCGCATGAATTCGCCCAGTCCGACCTTTTCCCATGATCAGGCAGATGCCTTTGACCGCATTGCGCAAGCCTTGTGCGAAATGGGTATCGATCTTGAAGATTGCATTCTGACACCGCCGCGTGATGGCAAGGGCGCGGTACTGGCCATCGTTGGCAAGGCCGGTTCGGGCAAGACACTTCTCCTGGCCGAACTGTTCAAGGCGATGGAGAACTGTGGCGTGGAAGTGGTTTCCGGCGACTATGAAAGCCGCCGCCGCAAGGATCGCCGCACATTGGCCGTGTTGGCCCCGACGAACAAGGCTGCCAGCGTATTGCGGACACGGCGTGTGCCTGCGACCACAATCCATCGCATCCTTTACACGCCCGTCTATGACCCGGAATATGAGCGCATCGCGGAATGGTTGGCTGGAGAGGGTGAGCGCCCCGATATAGAGGGGTTGACTGAGATTGCGCTCGAACGGGCGGCGGCTTTTTTCAAGACACACCGTTCCATTCCCGGGGCCCTAGCGGCGGCTGGATTGCGTGGCTCGGACTTCATTACCGGCTGGAAACGTCGCGAAGAGCCGCTCGATGTTGGGTTCGTTGACGAGGCCTCGATGCTCGATGACCGACAATTCGACGACCTGCGCGAAATCTTCCCGATGCTGGTGCTGTTCGGTGATCCTGCGCAGCTCGCACCGGTCAATCAGTCCGGCACGATGGTCTTCGACAAGCTTGATGATGATGCGAAACTGATCTTGCATCGCGTTCACCGTCAGGACGCCGACAATCCGATCCTCGATCTCGCGCATGCACTATCCGACCCTGACTTGGGTTTCGAAGACTTTGAAACCATGATCGAGGAGACCGCGCGTCGCGATGATCGCGTTGTCTGGGGGCAGCGCGTCGAAGTTGACCTGATGGCGCGGAGCCCGGTGTTGGTGTGGCGCAATGCGACCCGAATTCGCCTCATCAATGCATTTCGGCGGGTGCATGATGCGCCGGAAATGGAATTGCTGCCGGGCGAACCGCTGATTTGTGACGGTCTCGAGCTTCCGCTGAAGCATCGCAAAAAGCGGCTCGACCTGGAGGCGCGCGGACTGATCAAGGGGGCGCAGGTTATCTATTTGGGGCCCGGACGTAAGGCCGGATTTTCCCGCTTGCATGTGATCGGAGCACCTGATCCGCAAGTATCGGCCGCGTCAATCGTGAAGATTGAAAAACCGGACGAGGAAGAGCCGTTCATTCCCTTCGCTGCCCGAATGGGAGCGACCTTTCTGCACGGGGCCGCGGTCACGATCCACAAGGCGCAGGGCTCGCAATGGGAGAACGTGCAGGTCTTCGCCCCTGATTTATATGCAGCGGCGCGCATGGGGCGTATGGAGGCGGGGCAACCGCTCTGGAAACGCCTTGCCTATGTCGCGATCACGCGGGCACAAGAACGGCTTTTCTGGGTGGTGCGGAACCGCCTGTCGAAGCCGACCGAGCAGTTAAGGACCGACGATCTTGCCGTTCCCGTTGTGCCGCTTGAGCTGGAAGGAACAGACATATGAAATCGATCCTGATCACCGGCGCAAGCGCCGGAATAGGGCGTGCCACAGCTCGTCGCTTTCTTGCAGAGGGCTGGTATGTAGGGTTGATGGCACGGCGCCGCGATGCGCTGGAGGATGTGGCCGAGGGGTTCGAGAATGCGGTGACGCTGCCCGGTGATGTGGTTTCTGAAGCCAATGTGGATGCAGCTGTTTCAGCCTTTCTTGAGCGCGCGGGACGGTTCGATGTCCTCTTCAACAATGCCGGGATGTTCGGTCCGGCCAGCCTGATTGACGAAATCGGATTGGACGAGTGGCGCACAGTGGTGGATGTGAATCTCAACGGCATGTTTCTTATGGCGCGCGCGGCATTTCGCGCCATGCGGGCGCAAGCTCCCCAGGGCGGTCGGATCATCAACAACGGTTCGATTTCGGCGCATGCGCCGCGTGACAGGTCGATTGCCTATACGACGACGAAACACGCGATCACGGGCATGACCAAGTCGTTGTCGCTCGATGGGCGGGCTTTCGATATCGCCTGCGGTCAAATCGACATAGGCAACGCGCGAACCGAACTTCTCGAAGGGTTGATCCGCCGCAATCCCGAAAATCCGCCGCCGGTGATGGACGTGTCACATGTCGCGGATGCCGTCTTTCAGATGTCCACGCTGCCGCCGGAAGCAAATGTGCAGTTCATGACGATGATGGCGACAAAGATGCCTTTCATCGGACGTGGGTGACTGGGGAAGCGGCAGGTCAAGCTCGACGAAAAATCCTGAAAGCTGCCGAAGCGCCCCAACCGGCCGCGATGGCAATTGCGAGCGAAAGCAATCCATAGATGACGGGTTGTTCCCGCGACAGGTTGAACAGGAAGCGTTCCAGCCCAACTTTGCGCACGTTGATCACAGTTTCATAATCCGCAACAACAGTTCGGTCCCTCAACAGGAATACACGCGTCTTGTAATCGCCCTCGGTAAGGTTTGAGGGCAGGGAGATTGATGTTCTGAACAATGTCTGCTGATCGACGCGGACGGCGTTTTCCAGGAACTGGTACAGGCCGTTCTTGCTTCGAATTCGGATCAGGGCGTCGGAAAAGGCGTCGGCGTCCATGATATGGCCAGGCGCCCCGACAAACCGGATCGAGCGCGGGATCGAAACATGATGCCGCATGTCATCAGAGTCGGAGATGATTTCATTGAAGGGGCCGCTGGTCGCCACTGCATAAAAAGCAGGAGCCGAGTCAATTTCAAGCGCATCGGTAT
Source organism: Aquicoccus sp. (assembly GCF_041686535.1). Classification (NCBI taxonomy): domain Bacteria; kingdom Pseudomonadati; phylum Pseudomonadota; class Alphaproteobacteria; order Rhodobacterales; family Paracoccaceae; genus Aquicoccus; species Aquicoccus sp. The sequence goes on from NZ_JAWLDS010000012.1 coordinate 30,832, forward strand.
TGATCCAGATGCCGTACCGTTTTTCCTTGCGGCGGACAGTTACGGGAAGGGATGGACCTTCGATCGTGACAATCACATCCAGAGGCTGGTCCGCCGGGGGCAGGCTCTCACGCTTGACGGCCCCGAAAATCAGGATCTCCGATCCATCAAAATTGGCGGTGATCGCAACCCGGTTTTGGCTCAATCCCAGAACGACCTCTTCACCAGCATCGGCTGCCGTGAAAGGCAGCAACAGAAGGAAAAAGGCAAGGAGACGGCGCATCAATGACCCCCTGCCGCGCCAAGGGAATAAAGCTCTGCAGGTTGCAAGAGCAGTTCCAGCGCGAGTTTCGCACAAACGACAAGCACCATCATGGCCAGAAGGACACGCAATTGCTCGGCTTTCATGTGAACGCCGATACGTGTGCCGATCTGGGCGCCAATCACGCCGCCGATCAGAAGCAAGACGGCCAGTGCCATGTCGACCGTGTAGTTGGTGGTCGCATGCAGCATCGTTGTGAATGCGGTCACAAAAATGATCTGGAACAACGAGGTTCCAACCACCACCTTGGTCGGCATGCCGAGCAGATAGATCATCGCCGGAACCATGATGAACCCGCCGCCCACGCCCATGATCGCCGCGAGGACGCCGACGGACAGCCCGATCAGGAGCGGCGGTATCACCGAGATATAGAGGCCCGAGGCGCGAAAGCGCATCTTGAAGGGCAGGCTGTGCACCCAGTTGCGTTGCCGGCGTCTGGGCGCCGTCGCGGCTCCTGCCTTCCGCGAGCGACGGATCGCATTGACGCTCTCGATGAACATCAAACCACCCACCACACCAAGAAAAACGACGTAGGACAGCTTGACCAGAAGCTCGACCTGGCCCAGCGCCTTAAGGTAATTGAACAGCAAGACACCTAAAGCGGCACCGACGAGGCCACCGATCAGCAGCACAGTACCCATCTTGAGATCGACGGTCTTTCGCTTGAGATGGGCCAGCACACCCGAGAATGACGAGGCGACGATCTGATTGGCTTCGGTTGCAACCGCAACGGCGGGTGGGATGCCGATGAAGAACAGGAGCGGTGTCATCAAGAAGCCGCCACCCACCCCGAACATGCCCGACAAGATGCCAACGATCCCGCCAAGACCAAGCAGGAGAAACGCGTTGACCGACACTTCGGCAATGGGGAGATAGATTTGCATGGTCGTAGCTAGCGCGGGAGAGATCGGCAATGCAAGGAGGCGAATGCGGCTTTGCAGCACGTTAGGTCAAATTATCCACGAGTCGGCGTGCATTTCTGTTCGAGTTCACGGCTCGTTCATGTGGGGCCGGCCGCCGGCTTCGGGTGGAGCCGCCCTGCCAACACGCGCGGTGAGAATCACTTTGGCCAGGTTTGTTGGCAGCACCTGTAAGAAGGGCTGGTGGTCAGTTCCCGATGCGCTTCTCCATGATCAACGCATCACTATGCCGGCCGTCCTGATAGGAATAGTAGGTGCTGCGTCTTGCAATCAGGATGTAGCCGCAGGTCTTGTAAAGCCTGTGTGCCGCCGTGTTCTCGGCGGACACTTCCAGAAAAGTGCGGGTTGCGCCGCGTGTTCTGGCCATGTCCTCGAACCGTTTCAGACAGGTGCGGGCCTGTCCTTGCCGGCGCGCGCCGGGATCGGTTGCCAAGGTCAGCAATTCGGCTTCATCCGCGATTACACGCCCAAGCGCAAAGGCGTTTTCGGTCGTGGTCAGGAACACATGATCGCTTGAAAGCAGTTCAGAAAATTCATGCGCGCGCCATCCGCGTTGGTCGGCAAAGGCACGCTGGTGAATCTCGGCGAGCGTCTCAGGCGTCATCTAGGAGTTCGGGTGCAGCATCGCGGGCAGGCGCGGCATCAGCAGGGCGGATGTAGAGGGGGGCCGGGAGCGTCGTGTTCGTCTCGATGCGGTTGGCCGCGATTCGCGCGATGGCCTCGACGCAGGCGAGGGTCGGTTCGGACACCACGCCAGACAGGCGTGCGGCGCATTCTTCTGCATGGGCGCCGATCCATCGTTGGTTCAGATACCCGGACCTGGTGTCGATCTCGTCCAACATGCTCAGCTTCGGCGGGGCCGCCCCGGACTCTTCGAAACGCTGGAGATAGAATTGACCGCGCGGCGCATCGACAAGGGTGATGCAGGGGCGTGGTTGACCAAAGGCAAGCGTATCGAACCGGGTGACTCCGATGGCGGGGATGCCAAGCGCCAGCGCAAGGCCGCGTGCCGTGGCGACCGAGATGCGAATACCGGTGAAGTTTCCCGGTCCGGTTCCGACGCCGATCGCGCTCAGATCGTTCCAGCCGAGCCCGGCCTCCGTCAGAGTTTCGTCAAGCAAGGGCATGAGGCGCTCTGCCTGGCCGCGGCCCATGTTTTCCTCGCGCAAGGATCGAAGCGAATGGTCTGACAGCAAAGCGGCGGCGCAATGCGCCGCCGATGTGTCAAAGGCCAGAATATGCGTGTTAGACCCCAATCGGGCGCACCTCGGTCACCTCGGGGATATAGTGCCGCAACAGGTTCTCGATTCCCATCTTGAGCGTCAGGGTAGACGAGGGGCAACCGGCGCAAGCGCCTTGCATGTGGAGATACACGACCCCTTTTTCAAACCCGTGAAAGGTGATGTCGCCACCATCCTGCGCCACGGCCGGGCGCACACGTGTATCGAGCAACACCTTGATCTGATCTATGATTCCGCTGTCCGGCCCATCGTTTTCGGCATGTCCGCTGGTACTTTGGGCCCCATCTGCCATGACGGGCGCACCGGACTGGAAATGCTCCATGATCGCGCCGAGGATGGCCGGCTTGACGTGATCCCATTCAACGTCGTCGGTCTTGGTCACGGTCACGAAATCGTTTCCCAGAAACACCCCCTTGACCCCGTCGATGCCAAACACGCGAGCGGCCAGTGGCGAGACGTTTACGTCAACGGCTGCCGGAAAGTCGGCGGTGCCACTTTCCATCACGGTCTGACCTGGCAGGAACTTGAGCGTGGCCGGGTTGGGCGTGGACTCGGTTTGAATGAACATATCTGGCACACCTTTTCGTTTCACTTCATGATATGCGCGTCTTGCATCGTGAAGTCAAGGTTTGGAACGATTCTAAAGTTTCAGGTGATCGCCTCGAGCCGTTCGCGCGACATGTCTCCGGGGACGATGGTAATCGGAATGCTCAGGTTGCCTGATGAACGGGTGAGTTCCGTCACAAGTGGGCCCGGACCCTTCTTGTCGACCCCGGCGCCCAGAACGAGCACCCCGATTGCGGAATCGTCCCTGATCTGGGCTAGGATCTCAGTCATGGGATCGCCTTCGCGGATCACGAGTTCGGGGTCGACATTCTGCTTGTCCCGCATCCATTTGGCGAAGACCTCGAAATGTGCCTCGATCCTCTCGCGGGCCTCTTCGCGCATCAGATCGCCGACGCCGATCCAGTGGTTGAATTCTTCCGGCGGTATGACGGCGAGCACCTCGACCCCGCCGCCGGTCTTGGCGGCGCGCATGGCCGCGAAGCGCATGGCGTTGAGGCATTCACGACTGTCATCGAGGACGACGAGGAATTTCCGCATTCGGTTTTCTCCTGTCACTGGGGCCGGTCCTGTTACGGGCCTTTGGTTCATTCTAGCCGTTCGACGCGGCCCAGTCCCAATAAAGTTCGCGCACCCGGCGAGCGACAGGACCAACCTGGTATTGCGTGTCGTCAAAGGCCGTGACCGGCGTGACCTTGGACATGTTGCCCGAGAGGAAGACCTCGTCGGCGTCGTGGAAATCCTCGAAGGTGAGCACGGTCTCATGGACCTTGATGCCCTCGCCCGCGAGGTTCGAGATATGGCGCCCCCGGGTGATGCCGGACAGGAAGGTACCGTTCGGGATCGGGGTAAAGATCTCGCCATCCTTGACCATGAACACGTTGGCGGTCGCGGTTTCGGCCACGTTGCCCATGGCGTCGGCGACAAGCGCATTGCCAAAGCCCTTGGACTTCGCCTCTTTGAGCATCCGGGCGTTGTTGGGATAGAGGCAGCCCGCCTTGGCGTTCACCACCGCATCGTCGAGCACCGGGCGGCGGAAACGGGTGCGGGTGAGCGTGGTGGTGGCGCCCGGATCGGCCATCGGGATCACTTCGAGGCAGACGCAAAACCCGGTGTCATCGGGTTTGGGTGCGATCGCGCTTGTGGTCATGTCGCCGTCGATCCCCCAATACATCGGGCGAATATAGACGGCTTCGGATTTGTCATACATCTCAAGACCTTCGCGGATGATTTCGACCATCCGGCCGGCATCAATGGTCGGGGTGAGCATCAACGCCGCGGCCGAGCGGTTGACCCGGGAGCAATGGGCATCGAGATCGGGCGCGAGCCCGTTGAAATACCGCGCGCCGTCGAACACCGTGGTTCCGAGCCACGATCCGTGATCGGCGGATGTCATGACTGGCACTTCGCCCTCGTGCCATGTGCCGTTGAAATAGGTTCGGATATTGCTGCCAACTGCCATTTGTCTTGTCTCCTCACTTGGGCGTGAGGTTATGGCGCGGGGGCGGGGGCGTAAAGGGGGCAGATGGGTGGCGTGACAGAATGTGCCCCCGGAATCGTTAACGAATGGTTAACGCACCATGCCGACAATGTCGTAGGTGCGGTCCAGGATCGGCGCGGCAATCGCGCGGGCACGGGCGGCGCCATTATGCAGTATACGGTCGATCTCGGCCTTGTCCTGCATCAACCGGGCCATTTCAGACGAGATCGGGGCCAGTTTCGCGACCGCGAGATCGGCCAGCATCGGCTTGAACTCGGAAAACTGTTTTCCGCCCTGATCGCTCAGCACCGCATCGACGCCCTGTTCGGACAATGCCGCATAAATATTAACAAGGTTGCGCGCCTCCGGGCGGTCATCGAGCCCCTTGGCCTCGGAGGGCAGGGCGTCGGGATCGGTCTTGGCCTTGCGGATCTTGCGCGCGATCGTGTCGGCGTCGTCGGTCATGTTGATGCGGCTGGCATCAGAGGTGTCGGATTTCGACATTTTCTTCGATCCGTCGCGCAAGCTCATCACCCGCGTCGCCGCCCCTTCGATCACCGGTTCGGTGATCGGGAAGAAATCGACGCCGTAATCGTGGTTGAACTTGATCGCGATGTCGCGGGTCAGTTCGAGATGCTGCTTCTGGTCCTCGCCCACGGGAACGTGGGTGGCGTGATAGGCAAGGATGTCTGCGGCCATGAGCGACGGATAGGCGAAGAGCCCGAGTGAGGCATTCTGCTGGTTCTTGCCGGCCTTGTCCTTCCACTGGGTCATCCGCTGCATCCAGCCCATGCGGGCGACGCAGTTGAAGATCCAGGCGAGCTGGGTATGTTCGGCCACCTGGGACTGGTTGAAAAGAATGGATTTTTCCGGATCGAGTCCGGCCGCGATGAACCCGGCAGCCAGCTCGCGCGTGGCGTTGCGCAGGTCGGCGGGGTCCTGCCAGACGGTGATGGCGTGCAGATCGACCATGCAGTAGATCGACTCGATCCCGTTGTTCTGCATTTCCACGAAGCGTTTGAGCGCGCCGAGATAATTGCCCAGATGCAGGTTGCCCGAGGGCTGAATCCCCGAGAACACCCGGGGCGTGAAACCCGCCCCGCCCGCTGCGTCTGTCATGGCCGTTTCTCCGTCTGGATTTATGGGTGCGGCTGGCTTACCCATGGGGGATGGCGCCGTCAAGGAAGTGAGGCATGAGCAAAGAGTTCAATCCCGGTCCGGTCAACCCCATGCCGCCCGTGGTGGTGGGGCTGTTTCTTGTGATGCTGGGCATCGAGGCAGTCTTGAGCCTTGGAAACATGGGATATATCGGTGGTCCGGGGGCGGTGGGATGGCGCGCGGGTGCGATCCAGACCTATGGTATCAACGGTGCGGTCATTGAGTGGATGCTGGAGCAGGGGGTGTTTCCGGCCGTGCATCTCATGCGGTTCGTGACCTATCTTTTCGTACATGGATCGCTCACGCACATGATCATCGCGGGTGTTCTGCTGCTGGCGCTGGGCAAGTTCGTGGGCGATGTGTTCGCGTGGTGGGCAGTGGTTGTGGTGTTCTTGGGGTCGGGGATCGGCGGGGCGATGATCTGGGCCGTTGTACTCAACGATCCGGGCTATATCTTCGGCGCCTATCCGGGGGTTTACGGGCTGATCGGGGCGTTCAGTTTCATCCTGTGGCTGCGTCTCGGGCAGGCGGGTGAGAACCGGGCGCGGGCCTTTGTGCTGATCGGGTTCCTGATGGTCATCCAGTTGATTTTCGGGCTACTTTTTGGGGCGCGCAGCGATTGGCTGGCCGATCTTGGGGGCTTTGCCTGCGGGTTTCTGCTGTCCTTTCTGGTCAGCCCGGGCGGTTGGCGGAACCTGCGCGCACGGTTGCGCCACCGCTAGCGCAGGGTGCAGCGTTCGGCGGGGTTAACGCGGGTTTTGAGGGAAAATTCGGGGGGGTGATCTTCGGCTGCTGCCCGGCTGCCAGGCGTGCACCGCCGCAATGCAGCGAAAACGCGGGTCACAGGCGTTAACGTGACGCGCGGCGCGGCATCCCTGCCCGGTCACTTCCGGCTTGCGACGGACGGTCGGAAAGCGGTAGACGGGAGGGGACTGCCCCGATCGTCGAGGAGAGACCACATGCCCGCGCGCATCTATCAGCCGAGCCGCAATGCCATGACGTCCGGCACCGCCAAGACCAAGCACTGGGTGCTGGAATTCGCGCCTGCCGAGGCGCGCGACATCGACCCGCTGATGGGCTGGACCTCGTCCGGGGACACGCAGTCGCAGGTGCGGATGAAATTCCCGACCAAGGAAGCGGCGCTGGCCTATGCCGAGTCGAAGGGGATCGACGCGGTGGTCCTGCGTCCGCACAAACGCAAACCCAACATCCGCCCCGGTGGCTATGGCGACAATTTTGCCACCAGCCGTCGTCAGGTCTGGACGCACTGAAGCCGATGCCGACCTGCGCTTGCCTTTGCGGCGCCGAGGCGGCATTCAGTCAAGAGCGGTCCCGTAGCTCAACTGGATAGAGCAGCTGACTTCTAATCAGCAGGTTGGGGGTTCGAGTCCTCCCGGGATCGCCAATGGCTTGGTTGACGAGGAAGGCGACATGGACAGGCTGCCACTCACCGTTGTCGGGGGCTATCTGGGGGCGGGCAAGACCACGCTGATCAACCGGCTCTTGCGCGAGGATCACGGGCTGCGCCTGATGGTGATGGTCAATGATTTCGGATCGGTCAATATCGATGCGGAGCTCTTGAAAAGCGTGGGCGAGGACACGATCGAGCTGACCAATGGCTGCGTGTGCTGCACGATGGGCGCGGATCTCTTCATGGCGCTCGGCGACGTGCTGGACCGCGTGCCGCGCCCCGATCACCTCGTGATCGAGGCGAGCGGGATCGCAGACCCCAAGAAGATCGCCGACGCGGCGCGGGCCGAGCCCGAGATGGAATATGGCGGAATCGCACTTGTCGTGGATGCGGGGAATTTTGCCGCGCTGGCGGCGGATGCACAGATCGGGGCGCAGATTCGCGGGCAGGTCGGCGTGGCGGATCTCCTGCTGGTGTCGAAATGCGGCGCCGAGGTGCCGGGCGCGCTGGCGATGCAGCTTGCCACGATGTCGCCCGCTCCCATCGTGGCGCTGGACGGGCTGGAGGCGGTGGCGCCGCTCTTGCTGGGCGGGATCGAGCCGGGCACGGGGCGCGGGACCGGTGCGGACCATGGCGCCTATGTCACGTGGGGGTATGACAGTGACGAGGTGATGGATCACGAAGCATTGCGCGCGCGGCTCGAGGCGGCGCCGGCGGGACTCTACCGGGTCAAGGGGTTCATGCGTGGACCCGAAGGCGGATTCGAGTTCCACAAGGTCGGCCCTTCGGTCGAGATCACGCGGTTGGAGCAGCCCCCCGCAGTCTCGCGCGTGGTGGGAATCGGGCCGGCGGCGCAGATCAGCGCAGAGGAGATCGCCGCGTGGTGGTCGGACCGTGAAGAGGCTTGACCGGCGGTTACCGGGCAAGATGCTGCGCCTCGACAAGGTGGGAGCGCTCTTAATCCTTGCGTTCAAGGCCCGAACCGCCTAAGACACCCGCGTCGACAAGGCGGGAAACGCCGCGAAACGAAAGAGACGAGCAGGGTCGGGCGGTTTCCGGCCCTCTTTGTTTTGCGCACCGTCTGACCAACGAAACCCCCAAAGACCGGCGGAGACAACCGCGCGGCCGGAAAAGCATCTAAAAGGACTGATACGCCACATGGCTCAAAACGCAACGATGGAGGAATTCGAAGCCCTCCTGAACGAAAGCTTCGAAATGGACACGCCCGAAGAGGGCAGCGTCGTCAAGGGCAAGGTCATCGCGATCGAAGCGGGACAGGCCATCATCGATGTCGGCTACAAGATGGAAGGCCGCGTCGATCTCAAGGAATTTGCAAACCCCGGCGAAGCGCCCGACATTTCCGTCGGTGACGAGGTCGAAGTGTTCCTGCGCGCCGCGGAGAACGCCCGGGGCGAAGCCGTCATCAGCCACGAAATGGCCCGCCGCGAAGCGGCCTGGGACCGGCTGGAGAAAGCCTATGCCGACGAGGAACGGGTCGAGGGTGCGATCTTTGGCCGCGTCAAGGGTGGCTTTACCGTCGATCTCGGCGGAGCCGTGGCCTTCCTGCCTGGCAGCCAGGTCGATGTGCGCCCGGTGCGCGACGCCGGGCCGCTGATGGGTCTGAAACAGCCGTTCCAGATCCTCAAGATGGACCGTCGCCGTGGCAACATCGTGGTCTCGCGCCGTGCCATCCTCGAAGAGAGCCGTGCCGAACAGCGCGCCGAAGTGATCGGCAACCTGACCGAGGGGCAGACCGTGGAAGGTGTTGTCAAGAACATCACCGAATATGGCGCCTTTGTCGATCTGGGCGGTGTCGATGGCCTGTTGCACGTCACCGACATGGCGTGGCGCCGGGTCAACCATCCCAGCGAGATCCTGTCGATCGGCGAGACCATCAAGGTGCAGGTCATCAAGATCAACAAGGAAACCCATCGCATCAGCCTCGGCATGAAGCAGCTGCAGGAAGATCCGTGGGATCTGGTGGGTGCGAAATACCCGCTGGGTTCGGTTCACAAGGGCCGTGTGACCAACATCACCGATTACGGTGCCTTCGTCGAACTGGAACCCGGCATCGAGGGGCTGGTTCATGTCTCGGAAATGAGCTGGACCAAGAAGAACGTGCATCCCGGCAAGATCGTCTCGACCAGCCAGGAAGTCGATGTGATGATCCTCGAGATCGATCCGGCGAAACGTCGCGTGAGCCTTGGCCTCAAGCAGACCATGCGCAACCCGTGGGAAGTGTTCGCCGAAACCCATCCCGAGGGCACCGAAGTCGAGGGCGAGGTCAAGAACATCACCGAATTCGGCCTGTTCATCGGTCTCGAAGGCGATATCGACGGCATGGTTCACCTTTCGGACCTGAGCTGGGACGAGCGCGGCGAGGACGCGATCCAGAACTATCGCAAGGGCGATGTGGTCCAGGCCGTCGTGTCGGAAGTCGATGTCGAGAAAGAGCGCATCTCGCTCAGCATCAAGGCGCTGGGTGGTGACAAGTTCGCCGAGGCCGTGGGCGGCGTGAAGCGCGGCTCGATCATCACCGTCGAGGTGACGGCGATCGAGGATGGCGGCATCGAGGTGGAATACGAGGGCATGAAATCCTTCATCCGCCGTTCGGACCTGTCGCGTGATCGTTCCGAACAACGCCCCGAGCGATTCTCGGTCGGTGACAAGGTCGATGTGCGCGTGACCAACGTGGACAGCAAGACCCGCCGTCTGGGCCTGTCGATCAAGGCGCGCGAGATCGCCGAAGAGAAGGAAGCCGTGGCGCAATACGGCTCGTCCGACTCCGGTGCGAGCCTGGGCGACATCCTGGGCGCGGCTCTCAAGAGCGACGAAAAGTAATCCTGTCGCGAAAACTGCAAGCCGGCCCCGCCACCCCGGTGGGGCCGTTTGTTTTGCCGAATCAAGGGTTTCGCCGCACTGCGGCGCCATGCCTGACGACGGCGTTATCGGTCCGCCCGGGGTGCTGGCGCATGCGGATTTGCCGGTATCGGCGGGTTTTGGCCTGAAATCTTCTGCCCGACATTTGGGTTTGATGTTCCTTGCGCGATCAATTCTCTCTATAGTCCGAGAAAAAGAGATGCCTGCGAAAACAACCCCGGGGAGAGTGATCCGATGATACGATCGGAACTGATTCAAAAGATCGCCGATGAGAATCCGCATCTTTATCAACGCGACGTCGAGCGTATCGTGAACACCATATTCGAGGAAATCACTGAAGCGATGGCCAACGGCAACCGGGTCGAGCTGCGCGGCTTTGGGGCTTTTTCGGTCAAGCAGCGTGACGCGCGCATCGGGCGCAACCCGCGCACCGGGGAGGCGGTCGAGGTCGAGGAAAAGCACGTGCCCTTCTTCAAGACCGGCAAGCTGTTGCGTGATCGACTGAACGGGAAATCGTGAATGCGCTATATCCGCTATGCGTTCCTGGGCCTCTTGGCCCTTTGTCTGATCTCGGTCGCGATGGCCAATCGTGGCATGGTCGAGCTGCGGCTTTTGCCCGAGGAACTGGGCAACCTGTTCGGGCTGACCCGGTCGGTCGAGCTACCGCTTTTCATCGTGATCTTCGCGGCGATCGTGGCGGGGCTGATGATCGGCTTCGTCTGGGAATGGCTGCGCGAGCACAGGCACCGCGCCGACGCCGCGCGCAAGGACGGTGAGGTCAAGGCGCTCAAGCGTGAAATGCAGCGCCTGAAGCGCGGCGAGGGCAAGAGTGACAGGACGGACGAGGTCCTGGCGCTGCTGGACCAGTCACGCTGAACCCCGCGAGCCGTGGCGCCCGTTTCGGGCTGCGGCATTTCGAGTATTTTTCCCAAGAAAGAGCAGGGACGGTTTTCAGGCCCTCCGCTTTCACATAGGTCAGGGCCATGAGCATCAGGGTGAAATTCTGCGGTCTGACCCGACCCGAGGATATCCTTGCCGCCGCGCAGGCGGGGGCGAGCTATATCGGGTTCAATTTCTTTCCCAGAAGTCCGCGATACGTGACGCCGGATCAGGCGCGCGACCTTGCGGTGGAAACGCCGGTGGGCGTGGCCAAGGTCGCGCTGGTGGTCGATGCCTCGGATGCGGAACTGGACGCGATCACCGGGCAGGTGCCGCTCGACATGATCCAGTTGCACGGGGCTGAAAGCCCTGAGCGCGTGGCCGAGGTCAAGGCGCGCTATGGCCTGCCGGTGATGAAGGTGGTCGGGGTCCGTGAAAGGGCCGATCTCGAGGCGCTGGCCGGGTATGAGGCCGTTGCCGACCAGATCCTTCTGGATGCCAAGCCGCCAAGGGACGCACCTTTGCCGGGTGGCAATGGTATCCCGTTCGACTGGCGGCTTGTGGCCGGGCGCGCATGGGCGAAGCCGTGGATGCTGGCCGGGGGGCTGACCCCGGAGAACGTGGCCGAGGCGATCCGGCTTACCGGCGCGCGGCAGGTCGATACCGCGTCGGGCATCGAAAGCGCGCCGGGGGTGAAGGATGCGGGCCTGATGCGGGCCTTCGTTGAGGCGGCGCGATGCGGGTGACATTCCGCGCGGCACGCATCGCCGATGTGCCGGCCGTGGTGGCGCTTCTGGCCGATGACATGCTGGGCGCGGCGCGGGAACGCCAGCAGCTGGAGCCCTATCTTGCCGCCTTCGAGGCGATGCGCGATGAGGGCACCAACCACCTGATCGTGGGCGAAGACGAGGTGGGGCGGATCGTCGCCACCTATCAGGTCACGTTCATCTCGGGTCTGAGCCTGGCCGCGGCCCGGCGGGCGCAGGTGGAATCGGTACGCGTGGCCTCGGACCTGCGGGGGGCCGGCGTGGGGCTGACGATGTTTGCCGATGTCGAGGCAAGGGCGCGGGCGGCCGGATGCCGCCTTGTCCAGCTTACCATGAATGCGGCCCGCACGGAAAGCCGCCGCTTCTATCAATCGCTGGGTTTCGAGGCGAGCCATGTGGGGTTCAAGAAGCCGCTCGGGTGATAGAAACGGGCGCGTGCCCCGCCCTCTATTGCCCCTTGCGGCGTTCGGGTTTACATCACGCTGAAGCAACCGGGAGGCGCAGCATGGCCGACGATCTTTTCAACAGTTTCATGAACGGCCCCGACGAGCGTGGGCGGTTCGGCAATTACGGCGGGCGGTTCGTCTCGGAGACGCTGATGCCGCTGATCCTCGAGCTCGAGGCCGAATACGAGAAAGCCAAGCTCGATCCCGGTTTCTGGGCCGAGATGGACGATCTGTGGAAACACTATGTCGGTCGCCCCAGCCCGCTTTATTTCGCCGAGCGGCTGAGTGAACATCTTGGCGGTGCCAGCATTTACATGAAGCGCGACGAGTTGAACCATACCGGTGCGCACAAGATCAACAATGTGCTGGGCCAGATCCTGCTGGCGCGGCGCATGGGCAAGAAACGCATCATCGCCGAGACCGGCGCGGGCCAGCATGGCGTGGCCACGGCCACGGTCTGTGCCAAGTTCGGCCTGCAATGCGTGGTCTACATGGGCAAGCACGATGTCGAGCGCCAGGCGCCCAACGTGTTTCGCATGCGCCTGCTGGGGGCCGAGGTGATCCCGGTCACATCCGGCCGCGGCACCTTGAAGGACGCGATGAACGACGCGCTGCGCGACTGGGTGACGAATGTGCGCGACACCTTCTATTGCATCGGCACGGTGGCGGGGCCGCATCCCTATCCGGCGATGGTGCGCGATTTCCAGTCGATCATTGGCAAGGAAGTGCGGTGGCAACTGGCCGAACAGGAGGGCGAGGGGCGTCTGCCCGACACGGTGATTGCGGCCATTGGCGGAGGGTCGAACGCGATGGGGCTTTTCTTTCCGTTCCTCGATGATCCCTCTGTTCGGATCATCGGCGTGGAAGCGGGCGGCAAGGGCGTCAACGACAAGATGGAACATTGCGCCTCGCTCACCGGGGGGCGGCCGGGGGTGCTGCATGGCAACCGGACCTATCTCTTGCAGGACGACGATGGCCAGATCCTCGAAGGGTTCTCGATCTCTGCGGGGCTGGATTATCCGGGGATCGGACCGGAGCATAGCTGGCTCCACGATACGAGACGTGCCGAATATGTCTCGATCACCGACCGCGAGGCGCTCGAGGCGTTTCAGCTTTCCTGCGCCACGGAAGGAATCATCCCGGCGCTGGAGCCAAGCCATGCACTGGCACATGTGATGAAGATAGCGCCGGACCTGCCGCGCGAACATATCATCGTGATGAACATGTGCGGGCGCGGCGACAAGGACATCTATACGGTCGCCAAGCACCTGGGCTTTGACATGTCCGACACCGAGGGGCGCGAACTGGACTGAGTAAGGCGCGGCCGGGGTTAAAGCGTTTCGCCTTATTCCTGAGACAGGGACAAGGAGAAACGCAGCGCATCATTTCAGTGAAGCGCGTTCCGCGAAAAGCTGTGATCCAGGTTTTTCGCGAAACGCTTTAACCCCGGCCGCGCGCGGCATATCAGCTTTCGTGCACGACCGTTTCGAACCCTTCGAATTGCGGCGGGCCCATCATCACGCCGTCGGTGCGGCCGGAGCCTGCGTTCTTGTGGGCGTCTCGGAACTGCTGGGACTTGGTCCAGGCTGCGAAATCCTCGCGGCTGTCCCAGATCACGTGGCTGGCATAAAGGCGGTATCCGTCGATCTCCGGCCCCTTGAGCAGGCGAAACTCGCGGAAACCTTTCAGTTCCTTGAGTTTGCTTTCGCGGCTCTTCCAGATGTTTTCGAACTCGTCCTCGCGTCCGGGCGCGACCCGGAACCGGTTCATGGCAATGAAGCTCATTCAAGCCTCCCTCTGTCTGTCGGAATGGAATGGCTTGCTGAAGCGGATGCTTTCGCTGGCATGGGCATCACGTAGCACCGGCGGGCAGGGCAGGCAATGCGTCGTCACCGCGCGGCATGCGCTTCGAGCACCGAGAGCGGCACGATGTCGAGCGCGCGGGCATGAGTGGCGGCAAGGTTGACGCGCGGCGCGCAGCCTTCGTCGGCGGCCTGAAGGAAACGCGCGGCGCAGACGCACCAGTGGTCGCCGGGTTTGAGGCCCGCGAAATCGAACTCGGGGCGCGGGGTGCTGAGGTCGTTGCCCACGTATTTCTCATAGGCGAGGAACTCGGCCGTCATCTCGCAACAGACGGTATGAGAGCCCATGTCGGCCTCGCAGGTGTTGCAATGTCCGTCGCGGAAAAAACCGGTCACGGGATCGCTCGAACAGGGGGCGAGCGGGGCGCCAAACACGTTGACGGGGCGTTCAGGTTCGGCCTTCATGGTGTCTCCTTCTCAAGCGTGGCGGCGATGCGCGAAACATCGCGATGTTTCAGCCGTGCAGGTCCGCTTCGCGAAAGCCGCGGTCTGCGGCGTCGGTGGCGATCATCACGTCGCGGGTGTGGTTGGAACAGGCATACTTGCCATGGCTGCCACGTGCAAAGAATTCTCCCGTGCGCGTCGGGGGGCATCGGCCATTGCAACCCGCATTCATGGATGCCTCGTGGGCGACTGGCTTGCCACCTCCCGGGTGGGATCAGCGGAAACGGTCCACCAGTTTCTGCAAGGGGGAGCGGGTGTCCTCTTTCGGGAGTGGCTCGGGTGTCTCGGGCCGGAGGGCGGGCTTGGGCGCGTCCGGTTTCGCGCGGGGCCTGTCGTCAGGCTTGGTCGAGGAGCGGGGCGGGTTCACCCGCGACGCCACCGCATTGAGGAAGCGCCCGGTATCGCCCCGTGCCAGGTCGGGCGCGCCATCGGCGCAGCCACGCATCACGTCGTCGAGCCAATCCGCGTCGGACTTGGCGAAGTCGTGGAGCACATAGGCCGCGACGCGATCCTTGTGGCCGGGATGCCCTATCCCGAGGCGCACGCGGGTATAATGCGGGCCGATGTGGTCGTGAATCGAGCGCAGACCGTTATGGCCTGCATGTCCACCGCCATGCTTGACGCGCAGCTTGCCGGGCGCGAGGTCCAACTCGTCGTGGAAAACGGTGATGTCGGTCGAGTCGAGCTTGTAAAAGCGCATGGCCTCGCCGATCGACTGACCCGAGAGGTTCATGAAGGTCTGGGGCTTGAGAAGCAGGATCTTGTCATTGCCCAGCCGCCCCTCGCTCACCAGCCCCTGGAAGCGTGATTTCCACGGGCCGAAGCCGTGTTCCTCGGCGATCCGGTCGATGGCCATGAAACCGATATTGTGCCGGTTATGGGCGTATTTCGCCCCGGGATTGCCGAGGCCGACAAAAATCTGCATGGGTGGCGCCCCCTTTTGCGGTCGCGCAAAGGTCTAGGACGGTTACGTGCGGGAATCAATCGCCGTGGCGCAAGCCATTGCCGCAAAAGAAAACGCGGCCCCCGAGGGCCGCGCTTCCTGTTCGGTCCGATACCCGGGGATCAGTCGTCCGACGCCTCGGATTCGGCGACGGTTTCCACCTCGTCGGCGGCCACTTCCTCGGCTTCTTCATCCTCGGATGCGCGCAGGCTCGACGGGGCCGAGATGTTGGCGATCACGAAATCACGCTCCACCGTGGGCTTGGCGCCCTTGGGCAGGGTGACGTCGGAGATGTGGACGATGTCGCCGATCTCCATCCCTTCGAGATCGACGGTGATCAGTTCGGGGATGTCGCCGGCGACGACGTTCAACTCGACCTCGGGACGCACCACGGTCAGCACGCCGCCCTTCTTGAGGCCCGGTGCCTTGTCTTCATTGATGAAATCGACATGAATGAAGAGGCTGATCCGGCTGGTGCGGCGCAGGCGCAAGAGGTCGATATGGGTGGGCAGATCCTTGACCACGTCGCGCTGAACGCTGCGGCAGATGACGCGCACATCGTCCTGGCCCTCGACCTTGAGGTTCCACAGGGTCGACAGGAAGCGGCCGTTTTTCAGGCGCTTGATCAACGCGTTATAAGGAATGTTGATGGGCAGCGGGTCAACGTCGCCGCCGTAGACGATACCGGGCACCATGCCATCGCGGCGTGCCTGACGAGCGGCGCCCTTGCCTGTCCCCGTCCGTGCCTCGGCGTGAAGATCTGGGATCTGTCCAGCCATGAGAGTTCTCCTGTTTGAGGCGGGGCTCCTCCAAGGCTGTAGCCCCGCGTGAAGCGTGGCGCATAGCCGGAATCGGACGGGTTGGCAAGGGGGATCTGGCGGCGGTCCGGCCAACGTTAACACCCGAATCGACGGTGAAAAAGGGGGGTGATATCCGGCTGCCATCCGGCTGCCGCCCGGCTGCCGGGGACCGCGGGTCGGGGCGGGGGCCGAAGGTTAACCGGGGGCGCGGTGGGGCGAGGCGTCGGATGACGGTGCCGAGGCGCAGGCGGGCGTTGCCGGTTCACGCAAGTGTTGCGGTCGGCCGGCCTCCAGCCCTTTCTCGACATTCATGCAGCCGCTCGGCCCCAGCTCGCCTTGTGCTGCAAGGGCCGCATCTTGCCGTCTACCAGGAAACATGGCTCGGTCTGCGTTCAACCTCCCTGCCGGGTTTACGTGGCATTCGAAAGATGGTGAGCTTTCCACAGCCAAATCGCCGAATTGCGGGAGTCACTTTGATGCGTTCTTCTTTGTCGTCGCTAATCCTGACGGTAACTCTTGTCGTCTTCGCTGGTCAGGTTCCGGCCCAATCGACCGAGAGCCGCGAATATCAGGACGGCAAGCGGGGCAAGGTGACGTTGCCGCAGGGGGATCGATCCTTTGCCGATGTGGTGGTTGATTACCATCGGGGAACTGGTGAGATCGAGCAGACTGCTGGCGACCCACAGGCCGCGCTTCATGCGCCTGATTTTTCCGGTGATGTCGACGATGGCAGCTTCCTCTCCCTTGGTTGCGATGGGTCGGTCATTCTTCAGTTCACCGACAATGCTTTGATCGACGTCGAAGGGCCTGACCTGTACGTGTTCGAAGTGGGTCCCAATGTCGAAGCGATGAGCCTTGCAATTTCGGAAGACGGAAAGACCTGGGAGGAACTGGGCGAGATCAGCGGCGGCCGCGCCGAGGTGGATATCTCCGGACGTGTCGCTGTGGATAGGAATTTCCGCTATGTGCGCTTGACCGATGACGGGATCGATTGCGGCACGCGGTTCGCAGGCAGCGATATCGATGCGGTCGCGGCGATCGGCTCCACGACGCGGTTCGTTCTGGACGGCAAAGTTCTGTTTGCAGTGGACAGCACCGAGCTGCGCGAGGAGGCGCGGGCGGCTCTGGATGCGCTCGCGGAGGATATTGCCGAAGCCGATCTTGACCGGTTCCGTGTCGTCGGACACACCGACTCCGAAGGGAGCAACGCCTACAATCTTGAGCTTTCACGTCAACGTGCGGTTTCGGTTCGGACATACCTGAGTCGCCACCCCGATCTGGAAGGCATGGCCATCACCTCTGAGGGCCGAGGAGAGGCCGAGCCTGTCGCCAGCAACGCGACGGAGAGGGGCCGCGCCAGGAACCGTCGGGTGGAGATCATCGGGCATTAGGTCGCCCAGCGCCTTCGCGCTCGGTGCAAAGGTTCCTTGATCAAATACAGTTTGGCTGGCTCACACATGACATGGCGCGGCCCGTCTCAGCACGGGTCGGTCCTTGGAATGGGGCGCAGCATGCTATAGTTGGTTGAGTGTTCAATCGAGAAAACGAAAGACACCGCGATGACATTGCTGATCATCTTTGTGCTGCTGGCGATCGGGGTGTCGTTTCTTTGCTCGATCCTCGAAGCAGTCCTGTTATCCATCACGCCATCCTTTGTCGAAGCCGCCGAGGAGGAGCAGCCGCGTTTCGCGAATAAACTCAGGACGTTGCGGGCCGATATCGAACGCCCACTCGCGGCCATCCTTTCGCTCAACACGATTGCACATACCGTCGGCGCCACCGGAGCCGGTGCGCAGGCTGCCGTGGTGTTCGATGATACCGGCGTGGGTATCTTTTCCGCCGTATTGACGTTTGGCATTCTCGTCCTCTCTGAGATCATTCCCAAGACGCTCGGCGCCACTTATTGGCGCGGTCTGGCACCCTTTGCGGTACGGGTGCTTCCGTGGCTAATCATCATTCAGCTGCCCTTGGTATGGATGAGCCAGGCGATTACACGGCTGCTGACGGGTGGTGAACGCCACGCAGAAGTGTCGCGCGACGAGATTATGGCGCTGACAACTGCGGGCCAGCGTCTCGGGGTTGTCGAGGAAGATGAAACGCGTGTTATGACCAACCTGTTTCGCCTTTCGGAGATATCCGCCAACGAAATCATGACGCCGCGCACGGTCATCGAGCATGTTGGCGCTGACGAGAAAGTCGATGCCTTCGTGAGGTCCAGGGACACGTTTCCGGTTTCCCGCTATATCGTGACCGGCGAGAACATAGATGACGTCAAAGGCTTCGCGCTGACGCGCGATCTTTTTCTGGCCGGATTGCGGGACGGCAAGGACAAGACCGTTTCAGACTTCATGCGCGACATTCAACGCATTCCGGAAACAACAGACCTCGATACGTTGTTCGATCTGCTCATGGAGAATGAGGCGCATATCGCACTGGTCGTAGATGAATATGGTGGAACGGCTGGCCTTGTGACCATGGAAGACGTCATAGAAACATTGCTCGGTGCCGAAATTGTCGATGAGAGTGACGCGGTCGAGGATTTGCAAAGCCTCGCAAGATCACGGGCCATCCGTCGGCAGGATGCGCGTGGCAAGTCAGGCGTTTGACCCCCCGCAGGGCGGCATCGGGTGCTTTTGATGGGTTGCGCTCCGCCTCGTGCTGGGGATGACGCGGCAAGATGAACTGCACTGCGCTGACGTGGCCGCACACGGCCGCGGCGGTACAGCCAGTCTTGTGGAAGCGGCTGGCCAAAGGCAGGATCCCGGCTGCGGGCGCCCGAACACCCGAATTGTCAGAAGGCCGCGACCCTCAGGGGATGCTCCCGCGCATGGCGGTCACGCAGCAGGAGGGCCGTCGCCGCCGGCAGTGTTGCGGTGGCAATGAACATGGCCCCGGCCCCAAACGCATCCGCAGCGACGGCGGCGAGCGCCGGTCCCGCGATGCTGCCCACCGCCGTGGCGAAAAGGGCCGCCGTGAAACTGAATGACGGCTTCGAGGGGAACAGGCGCTCTGACCAGAAAGCGAGGATCGCGCTTGTCATCATGACGTGCAGGCCCTGCAGCCCGGCCGACAAGACCAGCCCCGTCCAGCTGCCGGGCAGGGCGGCGACCAATGCGACCGACAGCGCCCCGGCCAGCATCACGAGCCGCAAGAGCCACAGCAGGCGGATCGCGTCCTTCACGTGACCGGTGAAAAGCCCGGCCAGGCCGAAAACGCCATAAAATATGAAGATCAGGGCGGGTGCGGCCGCCGCGGGGACGCCCGGAACGCCGCCCCTTGACAACATGTGGTCGGCCGCAAAGGAGATGTAGATTGCCGAAGTCGTGCCGTAGACGAAGGCAATGGAGAACAGGGGCAGCGCCCCGATCTGCAACACATCCTGCCAACGCCGCTCCAGGTTGGCTTCCGGGTTCTTTTCGACCCCGCGCAGGGCGGCCCAGTTGGCAATCAGCGCGGCGGTGGCAGCAATCGCGAAGAACGCCCAGCAAACCCGCCAGGACAAACCATTCAGCACCATGGCAAGTGCCGCGAGGCCCGCCATGGCGACCCCGACGCTGGTGCCGGTGCTGATCTCCGAAAGCGCCGCCGGCCGGTCCACCTCGCGGATCTTGCGGTGCACTGCGTCGTTGAACGGTGTCCAGGCGAAGCCGGCGCTTGACGCCGAGAAGAACACGCCGATGGCCAGCAAGAAAACGTCGGACGCGAGGGCGACAATTCCCATGCCGAGCATGGCGGCAAGCAGGCCCGACAGGACCGGCGTCGCCGGCCCCCGCCGCGTGAGCATGGCCTGCGCGATTACAAGCCCGACAAGGAAGCCGAGAAAGCCGAGGCTGGACACAAGACCGATGGCCGGGGTCGACATCGAGAATGCCGATCTGAACTCTGGCACGAAAAGGCCGAAACCGATGCGCCCGGGGCCGAAACTGATTGCGGTCGCTGCGAAACCGGCGGCAGAGAGACTCTGGAAATAGGTGATGACAATCCTCCGCGTTTGCCCGGCCACCCAGCCGCACGGTTCCGGGCACCAGTGTGGGAGCGTTTGCGATGCCGGGCAATGGGGCAGGCAACGAATTGCCGGCCTCGTCCAGCTTGCCCACGGGACAGACCCCCGGCCGCAACCGTAGCGCAGCCACCGGGGCCGCGCGGCAGGGATTTCACATAAGGGTCTCGTTCGGGCCGATCCGTGCGCTCGCCGGTTGTGCCGGGTGCGGCGCTATGCGGTTGCGACCTCGTGCAGCCGGATATCGGGCGCGTCGAACCTGATGACCCGCCCGTTGACGATGGCGACCGGCTCGATCAGTGCCTTGATCCCGCCGATACCGAGATCGGGAAAATCCAGACCCATCGAATGGAAACAGGCGAAGCGCTGTCCCGGCTTCGGATTGAGGCCCGGGTGGATGTCTCGTGTCCCGAGCTTGAGGTGGTGCGCGATGTCCCATTCGAGCGTTGCGCCCCCGATCCGCGTCACGACCCAGCAATGACCATCCTTGCAGGTGCCGCCATTCTCCTGCGGGAAAAAGTAGCCGGTGATGTAGCCCGCCTCGATCCCGGCAGCGCGCAGGGCAGCGATGAAATAGGTGTTTATGTCCACGCAGGAGCCTTCGGTGACGCCGCATCCCAGCGCGGGGATCGTGTCCAGACCGTCGTTGAAGGCGGTTTCCGGATGCCCGTAGGTGAAACGCTCGGCGACATGACAGGCCACGGCGCGGGCGCGGTCGGTCCCGGTCAGGGTGCTGCCGACCGCACCGATTTCGGCGACCAGTTCCTCGGCGAAGCGGGTGAATTGCGATGCGCGCGGCGCGAACATCGCGTCGGGATAGGGGCTGTTCGACGGTCCGAAGCGAAAGGTGATTGCAACGTCGTCTCCCACTGGTGCCATGCGAAAGGCGCGCTGTCCGGTGGTCGCCTCACGGATCTCGGTCAGGCCCGGCGCGTCGACGGCGACACAGCGCCCATGCGGGGTGCCTATCCCGCCGGGGATCAGAACCTCTTGCACGGTTTCGGGCAGGCGCGCGGAATATGTCACGTCCATCTTGCAATCCTTCGATCCTGGGGCAGGTGCACTCTTGCCAGCCAAAAGTGACAGGTATGTTACAAGAGACCCGCGAAACGTTCGATCGACCGTCACGCCCCGGAAGTGACGTTGGTGTCTGTTGCCGCGGACCGGGGGGCCGGTCCTGGCAGGTCTATCCCGTGCGCCAGTCCAGCACCTCGTCCAGCGGGGCGCGGGTCGTGCGGAAGGCGTTGGCGGGGTGGTCCGCGTCTTCGTATCCGAACGAGATCGCGGCGATCACCAGGCGGGTGTCGGGAATGTCGAAGAAATCGTGCACGAAGCCGCCATGTCCGGCGATGGCCGCCTGCGGGATCGTCGCCACGCCCAGCGCCTGTGCGGCGAGGCAGAACCCGGTGATGAAGCCGCCGCAATCCATCACGCCATAGGTGCCCAGATCGGCCTCGGAGGTCAGGATCGCCACATGCGGCGCGCCGAAGAGGCGGAAATTCTCCATCATCTGCGCCGTTCTGCCCGCACGGTCGCTTTTTTCGATTCCCACCGCCTCGTACAACTGCCAGCCGCAGGTGCGCCGCCGCTCCTGGTAGGGGCCGGTATATTGCTTGGGCCAGTCGAGATCGGGCTCGGAACTGTTGGCGGAGGCATGGGCGAAAAGCGCCTCGCGGAAGCGGTCGGTTTCGGGCGGGGCGGTGACGATGGCCTGCCACGGCTGGGCGTTGCACCAGGACGGCACGCGGCCCGCGGCGGTGACGATTCGCTCCACCGTCTCGCGCGGGACCGGGTCGGGGCGGAAGGCGCGGCAGGAATAGCGGGAATCGAGGATATCGGTCAGCGTGTCGAATGCGGTCATAGGGCCCCCTGTTCGAGTGCGATGAGATAGCCGGCCCCGCCGGCCAGGATCAGGCCGAGGATGACGGCGAAGGCGATTTTCCACGCCGACCAGGGCCGTTCGCCCTGCACCCGGCCGGTGCGGCCGTTGACGACGAAGCGATAGCTTTGCCCGCGATACCTGTAGGCCGCAAGCCAGACCGGCAGCAGCACATGCTTGAACGTCACGTCCGAAACCTTCGTGTCGATCGTGTGGATGCGCTGGCGGTCGCCGCCGATGTCGAACCGGACGTCGCGCTGGATCACCCGGTCCATATGGTGGCGGGCCTCGATGAACCCCTCGTCAAGCGCGACCTGGTAGGCCTCGGCGCGGAACCCGGCCAGAAATTCGGGCTGATAGGGTTCGAGCGCGGACAGGTCCCAGGGCGCCAGCCCGTCGGTGAACCGCTTGGGCAGGCTGCGAGAGGCAAGCACCAGCACATCGTCGAAGAACCGCGCCACCCGGCCCGAGGCGCGGTGCCAGCGGATCTTCTGCACCCGCTGCTGCACCCGCTTGCCGTTGCGCGTGACCGTCCGGGTGACGTAATAGACCGTGCCGCGTTCACCGGTATAGCTCGAGCGGGTCTGGGCGTCGAAGGTCCAGAACGGCACGTAGATGCCCTGCATCCTGCGGCCCTTGCGCGCGTAGTCCTGCAAA
Organism: Aquicoccus sp.; assembly: GCF_041686535.1. Taxonomy (NCBI): domain Bacteria; kingdom Pseudomonadati; phylum Pseudomonadota; class Alphaproteobacteria; order Rhodobacterales; family Paracoccaceae; genus Aquicoccus; species Aquicoccus sp. Next base: position 53,464 of record NZ_JAWLDS010000012.1, read on the forward strand.
CCGTTCGGGGCGAACCAGAGCCGCCCCAGCCAGTCGTTCATAGCCTGTTTCGCGGCGCGTTCGTCAAGCGCGAAGGGCAACACGCCGCGCGGCTTGATATGGCGGTGCGTGCCGGTATCGGCGACGACCGGCGTGGCGCAGAACGGGCATTCGAGGGCGTGGATATCGGGATCGAACTCGACCTCGGCGCCGCAACCGGTACAGCGGGTGACGCGGGTTTCCTCGATCTCCTGCTCGGGCAGGCGCGCGTCGATCGCGGCCTTGAAATCAAGCTCCCTGATCGGGTGCAGATCGGCGCCGCTCCCGGCGATCGGCTCTTCATGCCCGCAATGGTCGCAGATGAGCCGGCCCGCGCCCGGATCGAAGCGGTAATCGGCGCCGCATTGCGGACATGGAAAACGGTGCTCTTGCAGTGGCGGGTCGGCCGTTGGTGCAGGGGGCGGGGTCTTTGACACGGGATTTCATGCCTCCGGCGGGAGTATCTGGGGCAAGATGAAGGGCAGGGGAAACGGCCTGGCGGTGGCGGGGCCGCGCGTCACGCGCCCGGTGGTGGCGGCGGCGGCGGCAGCACGGTGAAGAGCTGGGCCAGTTCGGCCACTTCGCCCGCACGCATCCAGCCGTCCTGGCCCGGGGTCCAGACATGGGTATCGCGGGTGAGCGCGCCTTCGGCGGCCATGCGGCCCATGGTGGCCTTGGAAAAGGGGCCCTTGGTGGCGCCGTTCTCGGCGATGTGCCAGACATGTTCGACCGGCGGCGGCGGTGGGGCCTTGGCGGGCGCGGCGGCGGGGTCCGCGTTCCTTTCGCCCGCGCGCGCGCCCCATGGCCCGGCTTGCGCGCCCATCTGCATGCCGATCCCGGCGCCGAGCCCGGTTTGCAGCGCGGCGGCACCGGCGCCTTCGCGGCCCAGTGCCTCGGCGGCCTGGAACTGCATGTAGCTGGAGAGATCGCCGATGATGCCCATCGACGTGCGCTTGTCGAGCACCTTTTCCACAGCCTCGGGCAGCGAGATGTTCTCGACGTAAAGCTCGGGCAGGTCGATGCCGTATTCGGCCAGCGTGGGGGCGATCTCGCGCGCGACAAGCTCGCCCAGGTCGCGGGTGTTGGCGGCCATGTCGAGCACCGGGATGCCCGAGGCGGCGATGCTGCGCGAAAACTCCTGCACGATGATGTTTCGGATCTGGAAGCTGATCTCGTCCATGGTGAATTCGCCATCGGTGCCGACGATTTCGACCAGGAACCGCGCCGGATCGGCGACCTTGACCGTGTAGGTGCCGAAGGCGCGCAGGCGCACGGGGCCGAACTCGGGGTCGCGCGCGATGATCGGGTTGCGCGTGCCCCATTTGAGATTGCCGAACCGCGTGGTGTTGACGAAATAGATCTCGGACTTGAAGGGCGACTGGAACGCATGATCCCAGTGGTTGAGCGTGGTCAGGATCGGCATGTTGTTGGTCTCGAGCATGTAGAGACCGGGGGTGAACACATCGGCCAGCTGCCCTTCGTGCACGAAGACGGCCGCCTGGCCCTCGCGCACGGTGAGTTTGGCGCCGTACTTGATGGCATGGCCCTCACGCTCGAACCGCCAGACCAGCGTGTCGCGCGTGTCGTCGGTCCAGTGGATGACGTCGATGAATTCGCCCTTGAGGAAATCGAGAATACCCATGCGGTCGGTCTCCAATGGTTTTTCAGGAAGTGTCCGGAAGCAGCTCCGCCGCGATCTGCCGGAATATCGGGCGGGCCTTTTCGAGGCGCATCCCGGGTTTTAGGCGACGGTCATAGAGCATCTTGAGCAAAAGCTCGTCATGGCGCGTCAGCAGTGCGAACTCGTCGTCGTCGTTGAAGATCGACGGCCGGGCGCGGGCGCTGTCATTGGCCAGACCAAGCCCCTGGGCCAGTTCCTCGTGATAGCAGGCACGGCGCAGGAAGTCGGGATGTTCGGCCCGGACATAGGCGATGCCGAGCTGGTAGACATCGCTGTTGTCGGACCCCGGAAAGGCGAGGACGAAGCAATGGATCGAGCGCGGCAGGTTGCGGAAGATGTCGAGCGCCGAGTCCGAGATGTCGGGGGCGATCTCGCGCACGCGGCGCAGGATGTAATCCTGATCGTCGACGCTGCCCACGAGGACGTGGAAATTGGCCGAGCTCGAGCGCGTGACGCCGATCGGATGGTCGGTCACCTGTCCGAGCCGCGCGGCATAGCGTGTTATGACCGCGTTGTCCCGGTCGCGGATTTCCTCGGGCACGCTGGGAGCGAAATCGGCCTTCATCCGCACCGGGCCTTCCCAGCGGTGCAGCTTGCCGGGCCTGTCCTTTGCCGGGGCGAGCGAGCCGCGCGCATGTTCGTCGAAAAAGGCGATGATCTCGAAATTGCGGGCCAGATCGTCGGCGTCGAACGGCGTGTCTGCGCCACCGCCATCGGCACGCATCAGCCCCTGGGTGAGCAGTTCGGACTGCACGCGCGCATAATAGCGCGAGAGCGTCTGGCTCCGGGTCGAACGGGTCGGCTCGTCCGGTTGCGTGGCGGGCTGATCCAGCTCTGCGGGTCGGGCCTGTGGTTTGAGCGTCGGCGCCGCCGTATCGCAGGCCGCAAGCAGTGTCAGCCCCGACAGGGCCAGCGCGAGTGTTCGCGGAAACGTGGCATGCGGGCGCATCGGTCAGCCCTTTTCTGGAACGGCCGTGCCGGCGGTATCGCCCAGCCCGGTCTTGCGCGCCTTGGCGGCGGCCAGCGTGTCGCGCAATTCGGCCTCCATCTTCTTTAGGTCGGCCTCGGCGTCGGCGCGGCGCGCCTTGCCCTCGTCGGCGATCTGAAGGCTTTCCTCGATCGTGCCGATCAGGTCGGCATTGGCCTGTTTCACGGCCTCGATGTCGAAGACGCCACGTTCCATCTCCTCGCGGATCATCTTGTTGCTTTCGCGCAGGTTTTTCGCGTTCGAGGTCAGCAATTCGTTGGTCAGGTCGTTGGCCTCGCGCACGGCGCCGGCCGCCTCGGCGCTGCGCTGGATCGTCACCGCCTGCGCCAGCTGGGTTTCCCAGAGCGGCACGGTATTGACCAGCGTCGAGTTGATCTTGGTGACGAGGCTCTTGTCGTTTTCCTGCACCAGCCGGATCGAGGGGAGCGACTGCATCGTCACCTGCCGGGTGAGCTTGAGGTCATGCACACGGCGTTCCAGATCGTCACGCGCGGCGCGCGTGTCGCGCAGCTCTTGCGCCTTCATCACCTGGTCGCTCTCTTCGGCTGCCTCGACCTCGGCTTCCTTGGCGGGGATCTCGTCATTGTCGAGCACGCGCAGCTTTTCCTCGCCCGCCGCGATGTAAAGCGCCAGCTCGTCATAGAAGCTGAGCGTTTTCTCGTAGAGCATGTCGAGCGACTTGATGTCCTTCAGAAGCGTGTGCTCGTGCTGGAGCAGGTTGTCGGTTATCTTGTCGATCTGGCCCTGCACGGTCTCGAACCTGGCGGTGAACTTGGCAAAGGGGGCGGCGCGGCCCAGGAGTTTCTCCCACCATGTGCGCTGGCGGCGCACGTCCAGCTCGGACACCGAAAAGCCGCGGATCGTGGTGACGATGTCGCGCAGCCGGTCGCCTGCGGGGCCGACATCCTTGTTGCGCACGTCGTTGAGCATCGCCTGGCTGATTTCCTGCAACTCGGCCTGCGCGGACGAGCCGAAATTGACGATCGACCCGGTGTCGGACATGTCGAGCTCGGCCATGCGGGCCTTGATCTCTTTCGAGGCGCCTGCATCGGCCTTGGCCAGGGGCACCACCTCTTCGGCGGGGGCGGGCTCGGGAAGGACGACGGCGTTGACCTCCTCGACGAGGGCGAGCGCCTCCTGGGCCTCTTTCTGGGTTTGTGTCGACATTGGAAATCCTCTTTACTGGTTGGCTGCGTCAGGCGATGGAGGCCGCAGGCCCTCGCGCCCCAGCCGGTCGCGCAGCACCTCGATCTCGACGGTGAGGTCGCTGCGGTCGTCGAGCATGAGGCGCCTGGTCTTGGCCGAGAAACTCTGTTCGAGATCGGTGAGCAGGGCAAGGTAGTCGGCCCGCGCCTGCATGTCATGGCCGCGGGTGTAGAGATCGGCGAACTTGCGCGACGCGTCGCGCGCGCCCTGAAGATAGACCGACATGAACTTGCGCGCCGCGGTCAGGTCGCGCGGATCATTCTCGACGGTGCGCAGGAGGTCGCGCACCTCGCTCTGGAAGCTTTCGACGCGCGCGGCAACCTCGCGGTCACCGGTGCGCCGGATCGCCTCGGACATGGCCGCGAGATGCGCCTCGGCCTGGTCGACGAGCCGCGCGACGCGGTCGGTCTGGAAGGTATCGACCCCCTCCATCCCCTTGTCCTTCATCGGATCGGGGCCGAAGGCGGCGACATGCAGGGCCGTGCCGACAATGCCATAGATCACCGGTTCGGCCAGCCCGCCAGCCAGCGCGAAAGACGCCAGCGCGAGCCCCGCGCCGGTCAGCGCCGCGCCAAAGAGCTTGCGCGGGATCGCGGGGCGTCGGGCGACGCGGCGCGCTTCATAGGCTTCCTGTGCGAGGAGCCCTTCGCGGGTCAGCCACGCCCCCAGCAACAGGGTTCCGAGGGCGACCAACGACAACGCCATCACCATCGGGCCATTGCCGAAGGCATTCCAGATCAGGGGCAGCGGCGCGAGAAACAGCAGGTTCACCCGACCGCCCGCGCGGGTGCGCGCGGCATCGCGATAGTCGCCTTTTGTGGGTGCGCCGCCCGGGCTGAACCTGCCGCCGAACCGCCGTGCCATCAAACACCTCCTGCCATGCTGACATAGAGGATGAGTATGACAAGCAGCACGAAGGCCAGCTTCTGTAGCCCGGTTCCAGACATGTGCCCCGCAACTTTCCTTAACCCGGTGAACGCCCTTGGCAACTTAGGCCAAGGGGGCGGCCAAGGCTAGGGGGAAGATCAGCGGCCGATTCCCCGAGACGCGGTACTTGCGCCCCATGATGTCATGACCGCCGCGACGGTTTGCGTCTGCGTTGCGGTATCGGCTTGGCGCCGCGGGGGCCTGCGGGTTTCGCACCGGGTTTCGCGCCGGGTCTGGTCCCGGTTTTGGGCCTTGGTCCGGTTCCGGTCCTGGTCTTGGCAGCTTTCGGGTCCGGCGGTGTCTCGACCGGCTCGAGCCCCAACTGGTCGCGCAGGACGCGGCCGCGCACCTCCTGCACCTCGCCGGGTTTGAGCTGGCCAAGCTGAAACGGACCATAGGAGATGCGGATCAGCCGGTTGACGGCCAGGCCCACCGCTTCCATCGCGCGGCGGACCTCGCGGTTCTTGCCTTCGCGCAGGGCCACCGTGATCCAGGCATTCGCGCCCTGCTGGCGGTCGAGCGTGACCACCATCGGCTGGAAACTCTCGCCGTCGATGGTAAGCCCTTCGCGCAGCGGATCGAAGGTGGCTTCGGTGGGGCGGCCATTGACCCGCACGCGGTAGCGCCGGAGCCAGCCGGTCGAGGGTAGCTCCAGCCGCCGCTTGATCGTACCGTCATTGGTCAGCAGCAGCAGACCCTCGGAATTGAGGTCGAGCCGGCCCACCGACAGGACCCGGGGAAGATCGGCGGGCAGATCGTCGAAGATGGTGGGTCGGCCCTGTTCATCGCGCGTGGTGGTCACGAGGCCCGCGGGTTTGTGATAAAGCCAGAGCCGCGTGGGCGCCGGCGCATCGAGCGGCTTGCCGTCGACCGTGACGCTGTCCCTGTCGGTCACGTTGAGCGCGGCGCGGGTGATGACCGTGCCATTGACCGCAACGCGGCCGGTTTCGATCATGCGTTCGGCCTCGCGGCGCGAGGCGAGGCCCGCGCGGGCGATGACCTTGGCGATGCGGTCGCCCTGCGGGGCGGACGGCGCGGCCTTCTTTGGGGGTTTCTGGTTCATGCAGCGGCCAATAGCGGATTGGCGGGGCGCACGGAAGGGGCTATGGCAGGGGCATGGAACTCAACGGCCACATGCGCGCGGCGCTCGATGAGGCGCGGGCCGCCGCCCGGCGCGGCGAGGTGCCGGTGGGCGCGGTGCTGGTCTCGCCCGAGGGCGTGATCGTGGCGCGCGCCGGCAATCGCACACGCGAATTGTCGGACCCGACCGCCCATGCCGAGATCCTCGTGATCCGGGCGCGCTGTGCCGAGCTGCGCTCCGAGCGCCTGCCGGACCATGACCTTTATGTGACGCTCGAGCCCTGCGCGATGTGTGCCACGGCGATCTCGGCGGCGCGCATCCGGCGGCTTTATTATGGCGCGGCCGACCCCAAGAGCGGCGGAGTCGCTCATGGGGCGCGGGTGTTCAGCCATCCGCAATGCCACCATGCCCCCGAGATCTATGACGGCATCGCCGAGGCCGAGGCCGCCGCCCTTTTGCGGGATTTCTTTTCCCCGCGCCGCTGAAGGTCGTGCCCCCGCACGGCGTCCCGAGCCTTGATTATGGGGCAGACTTGGGGGAAGGATGAGCCGTCGCGTGGTGCCGGGCGCCGTCGCAGCCAAGTGCAGGAGAGTTTCGCGTCTTGTTCGAAGTCATCACCATCAGTTTCGCCTTCTTTTTCGGTCTTGCGGTGCGGCAGATCGGGTTGCCGCCCCTTGTGGGGTTCCTCGCTGCCGGGTTTGCCATCAACGTCTTCGGCCCGCCGCTCGGCCTGCCCGAATATACCGGTGAAACGCTCCACCATGTTGCGCATCTTGGCGTGCTGATGCTGCTCTTCACGGTCGGGCTCAAGCTCAAGCTCGAACAGATCGCGCAGCCGCAGGTCGTGGGCGGGGCGCTCTTGCATTTCGCCATCTCTGTCGGCGTCTTCATGCCGGGGCTCAAGCTTTTCATGGGGCTTGACTGGAACACGGCGCTGTTGCTGGCGATCGCGCTGTCGTTTTCCTCGACCGTGCTGGCGGCGAAACTGCTTGAGACCAAGCGCGAGCTGGGTGCGTTTCACGGGCGCACCGCCATCGGAATCCTGATCGTGCAGGACATCATCGCGTTGGTGGTGCTGGCGATCTGGTCGGGGCAGACGCCGAATATCTGGGCGCTGTTGATCTTCGGGGTGCCGCTCTTGCGCCCGGTCTTGCACTGGCTGCTGGATTTCGCCGGCCATGACGAGTTGCTGGTGCTCATGGGCATGATGCTGTCGCTGGTGATCGGTGGCATGGGGTTCGAGGCGATGGGGCTGTCGTCCGAGATCGGCGCGCTTGTGATGGGGGTGATCCTGTCGACCCATACCCGCGCCAAGGAGCTGGGCCAGTCGCTCTGGTCGCTCAAGGAGGTGTTCCTTGTCGGTTTCTTCCTCCAGATCGGGCTGACCGGCCTGCCGGATTGGGGGGCGATCTTCTTTGCGATGGCGGTCGGCATCGCGCTGGCCCTTAAGGGCGCGCTCTTTTTTGCACTCATGGTGGCGTTCAAGCTGCGGGCGCGCAGTGCGTTCCTCAGCGCACTCAGCCTCACCGCCTATTCCGAATTCGGCCTGATCGTGGCGGCGGGGGTGCTGCCCGAGTATCTCGTCCCGCTGGCCATCGCGGTGTCGATTTCCTTCGTGATCTCGGCCCCGCTCAACCGCTTTGCCCATCCGCTCTACGAGCGGTTCGAGGACCGGCTGCGCGCCTACCAGCGCGATACGATCCATCCCGATGAGCAGCCCAAGGCAATGGGCGATGCCGATGTGCTGATCTTCGGCATGGGCCGCACCGGCAGCGCCGCCTATCGGTTCATAGAGGACCAGGGGTTGAAGCCGCTCGGCCTCGATGCCGACACCTACACCGCCAAGGCGCACGCGCAAGCCGGGCGCAACGTGATGTTCGCCGATGCCGAGGACAGCAATTTCTGGCGCAGTTGCGATTTCAGCCATATCAAGGCCGCGATCCTCGCGATGGACGATCTGGAGGCCAAGCTCATCGCCGCCCGTTCCCTGCGACAGCGCGGGTTCACCGGCCCGATCGTGGCGCATGCCTTGCATGAATCGCACCAGGAGCAGATCCGGGAGGCGGGCGCGGACCATACCCACCTGACCATGAACCAGGCCGGGATCAACCTGGCCGAGCGGACCTCTGAGGCCCTCAAGAAAGGCTGACGCCGGGGCGGCGCCGGGCTGTGCTTGTGACCGATTGCCCCTGCATCACGGCCATGTTTCATTGTGCCGGGTTGGTTTGAGCAGGAGACCGGGCATGTGGGCAAAACTTGTGCATGACTTCCGCGATACGATGAGCCCGCCGGTCTTTCTCGGATCTGCCGGGCTGATCGTGGTGTTCGTTCTCTACGGGGCGGGATTCAGCGCGCAAGCCGAGACCGTATTCGACCGCGCGCAGGGCCGGCTCATCGACGGGTTCGGCTGGTTCTACGTGCTGTCGGCCAGTTTCATGCTCGGCTTTGTCGTCTGGGTGGGGCTCAGTCGCTTTGGCGCCATCCGGCTGGGCGGCGATATGGCGCAACCCGAATTCGGCCGGCTGACATGGTTCACCATGCTCATGGCCGCGGGCATGGGCATCGGCCTGGTATTCTTCGGCGTCGCCGAACCGATCCTGCATTACACTTCGCCGCTCGATGCCGAGCCGCGCAGCCCCGAGGCCACGCGCGAGGCGATCTTTCACAGCTATTTCCACTGGGGTCTGCATCCCTGGGCCATCTATATCTGCATGGCGCTGCCGCTGGCCTATTTCCATTTTCGCCACGGGCTGCCGCTGGCGCCGCGGTCACTGCTGTTCCCGCTGATCGGCGACCGTATCAAGGGCTGGATCGG
>NZ_JAWLDS010000013.1:0-60725 GCF_041686535.1 Aquicoccus sp.
CGAGAATTCACCAGTCAATGCACGATAGCGTACCAGAAAACACCAAGGCCCGCACATCTTCCCTGACTTAAGACTTGGCAAACCCATCAAGACCCGCTAGGGCGCGCCGCAGCAATCGCGCAGCCGGTAAGACCGGGCGAGAGGCCATTGAGTTCGAGCCACGAACCCGATGTATCCCGCCTGCGCCCGTCGGACGCTCCAAAAAGACATCTATCAACAGGATCGAGACGCGGCGAACGCTCGTATCGACGAGGAATCCTCTTTCATGATCTCACTCGACGCCTACCGAAACCAATGGTTTGGCAATATCCGCGGCGACCTCATGGCAGGACTCGTCGTGGCATTGGCCCTGATTCCCGAAGCCATCGCCTTCTCGATCATCGCGGGCGTGGACCCCAAGGTCGGCCTGTTCGCAAGCTTCTCGATTGCCGTCCTGACAGCCCTCACAGGCGGGCGCGCGGGCATGATCTCGGCGGCCACGGCTGCCACGGCTGTTTTGATGATCACACTGGTCAAGGATCACGGCCTTCAATACCTGCTGGCCGCAACGGTTCTGGCTGGTCTGCTGCAAATCGCCGCTGGTATTTTCCGACTGGGGTTTGTCATGCGCTACGTGTCGAAATCTGTGATGACCGGCTTTGTCAACGCGCTGGCGATCCTGATCTTCATCGCGCAACTGCCCGAGCTGGACCCGCGCACGGTGACATGGCTGACCTATGCGCTGGTCGCCGCTGGTCTGGCCATCATCTATCTTTTCCCACTCCTGACACGGGCAGTCCCCTCGCCACTGGTCACGATCGTCGTGCTCACCGTTCTGATCATGGTGTTCGGCTGGGATGTGCGCACCGTTGGCGACATGGGCGACTTGCCCGATACTCTGCCGGTATTCCTGATCCCGCAGATTCCGCTGACGCTCGAAACCTTGTTGATTATCCTGCCCTATTCGGTCGCCGTGGCCGTAGTAGGTCTGCTGGAAAGCCTGATGACCCAGAATATCGTGGACGACCTCACCGATACGAAATCGAACCGCAACCAGGAATGCGTGGGCCAGGGCATCGCCAACACGGCCACCGGGTTCATCGGCGGCATGGCGGGTTGCGCAATGATTGGCCAGTCGATCATCAACGTCAAATCCGGTGGCCGCGGGCGGCTTTCATCTTTCGCAGCAGGGGTCTGCCTGCTGTTCATGGTGGTCGTTCTGGGCGATCTGGTCAGCCAAATTCCGATGGCCGCGCTGGTAGCGATCATGATAATGGTTTCGGTCGGGACGTTCTCATGGTCGTCGATCAAGTCGCTCGGGACGCATCCGCGCTCCTCCTCCATCGTGATGATCGCCACCGTCGTCACCGTGGTCTATACCCACAACCTCGCCATCGGGGTGCTGGTCGGGGTTCTCTTGTCGGGCATCTTCTTTGCCGGCAAAATCGCTCAACTGTTCAGGGTCACGACCACGATTTCCGATGACGGACGTGAACGGACCTATGTCGTCGAGGGTCAGCTATTCTACGGATCGGTCGAGGACTTCATGAACGCCTTCGATTTCAAGGAGGCACTCGAACGCGTCGTCATCGACGTAAGTCGCGCACATATCTGGGATATTTCCTCCGTTCAGGCGCTCGATATGGCCATTCTGAAATTCCGCCGTGACGGGGCCGAAGTCGACATCGTCGGCATGAACGAAGCGACCGAAACCATCGTCGACCGGCTTGCCATTCATGACAAGCCCGGCGCGATGGACAAGCTGATGGCCCATTGAACGAAGAGCAAGACAGATGACACAACAAACTCAAAAGATTGTCGCCCTCGTGGACGGCTCGCTCTATTCGACAAGCGTCTGCGACCATGCCGCATGGATATCCCAGCGCACCGGCGCCCCGGTCGAACTGATCCATGTCCTTGGCCGCCGCGAGGCACCCGAGAAACAGGATCTCTCCGGTGCCATCAAGCTCGGGGCGCGCACCGCGCTGCTCGAAGAGCTGGCCGAACTCGATGCCCAGCGCGCCAGGCTCATCAGCCACCGTGGCCGCGCCATTCTCGAAGACGCACGCAGCATCCTCGATAAGGCCGGCGTGACCGACATCACCACCCGGCTGCGGCACGGTGATATCGTCGAGGCCGTGGCCGAGGTCGAAGCCGATGCGCGCGTCGTTCTGATCGGCAAACGCGGTGAAGCGGCCGATTTCGCCAAAGGCCATCTCGGTTCCAACCTCGAACGTATCGTGCGCGCGAGCCATAAACCCGTATTTGTCGCCTCGCGCGCATTTCAGCCGATCGCAAAGATTCTGGTCGCCTATGACGGTGGGATTTCGGCGATGAAGGCCATCGACCACATCGCCCGCTCGCCACTATTTCGGGGGCTGGCGATCCATGTCGTCACCGTGGGTAATGAGACTGCCGAAGTGGCGAAAGGGCTGGAAAATGCCAGAGCCCTCCTAAAGGCCGCCGGGATCGAGGCCGAAACTTCGGTTCTGCCCGGCCAGCCCGAAACTGCACTCGGCAGGCTGGTGGAAGAGGAAGAGTTCGACATGCTGGTCATGGGCGCCTATGGCCATTCCCGCATCCGCAGCCTGATCATCGGATCGACCACGACAGAGATGATCCGCTCTTGCAAGGTTCCGGTCGTCCTGATGCGGTAAGAATGTATCGGATGCTCGGACGTCGGGGCATCACCCTTCTGGCACCCGTGCCCGCTCACTCGGCGGGTGCTTTGGAGCCTGCGACGGTACCAGCCTCCGACCCCAATTCCCGTTCAAGTGCGCGCTCGATATGACCACGCGGACGGGTGAACCGGGCCAGCAGGTCATAGATCACCGGCGTCACCACCAGCATAAGCAGCGCCGACAGCGCAAGCCCAGCGATAATCACCGTGCCAATTGCGTTGCGGCTCTCGGCCCCGGCCCCTGTGGCCAGAACCAGCGGCAGCGCGCCCAGAACGGTGGAAAGCACGGTCATCATGATCGGCCTAAACCGCAGCGCCGCCGCCATGATCACCGCCTCGCGCACGCTCTTGCCCTGATCGCGCAGCTGATTGGCAAATTCGACGATCAGAATGCCGTTCTTGGCCACCAGGCCAATCAGAAGAATGATCCCGATCTGACTGTAAATATTCAGAGAAAGCCCCCCCAGCGCCATTGCATAGACTGCGCCTGCCACTCCCGTGGGCACCGTCAACAGAATAGTGACCGGATGTATGAAACTCTCGAACTGCGCCGAAAGAACCAGAAAGACAATGAGCAGCGACAGCGCGAATACCATCCCCGCCCCGGCGGATGTGTCCTTGAACGTGCGCGATTGACCCTCGTAGCCCAGCTTGCCACTGGGCGGTATGATCTCGGCCGCCGCCGCCTCGACCCGGGCCAGAACGCTGCCAAGGTCTGCGCCCGGCTCCAGCGCACCCGACAACTGGATCGAGGGTAGCCGATCGAACCGGCGCAGCGAGGGGGCCGCAGCATTCTCTTGAACCGTGACCAATGCACCCAACGGGACCAGCGATTGCCCATCTCCCGAACGGATGAAAATGTTGTTGATATCCGAGGGCGAACGCCGGTCGCGTTCCTCGGCCTGCACGATCACCGGGTATTCCCGGCCTCTCGTCATGAATTCCGTCGCTTGCCGCGAGGCCAGCATGGTTTGCATCGTATTGGCAATGACCTCCACGCTGATGCCCAGATCATCGGCCCGTTCGCGGTCGATCTGCACATCAAGCTGCGGCAGGTTCTGCTCGAAATTGATCTCGGGATTGACCAGCCCCTCTATCTCTCCGGCCCGCTCCTGCAAGGCGTTGGCCCAGTCCTTGACACTGTCGAAATCCGGCCCGCTCACCACCACCTGGATCGGTGTCGAACTCCCGCGCAGGCCAAGCCCCGCCGGTGTGACCGGAAAACCGCGGGCCGACGTCAGATCGCCCATTTTCGGCCCGATCCGTTGTGCCACGTCCGCCGCCGACTGCTCGCGTTCGTCCCAGGGCGCAAGCCGAAAGACGACGAACGAGCGCCACGCCCGGTTGCCCCAGCCGGTAAAGGTAAACACCGTTTCGATCACGCCCTCGTCGCGCATCGGTCGCAGGATCTCCTCGACTTGCCGTGCGGCATTGTCCGTGTATTCAAGGGTGCTTCCCTGCGGCGCCGTGAGCGGGATAAATCCCACCCCCCGATCCTCCCGCGGGGCCAGTTCGCGTGGCAGCGCATCATAGAAAAGCACTGCGCCCCCGGTCACTGCACCGCCCAAAACGATGACAACCAGCGGCATCCGCACCGCCCGGCGCAAAATCCCGGCATAAAACCGCTGTACCCCCCCGCGCAGCCCGCTCTCGTCAGTGGGCGACGCGCCGGTGCCCTTGCTCAGCACTTTCGAAGCCAGCGCCGGGCAGGCGGTCAGCGCCACGAAGGTCGAAAATGCCACCGTCCCGGCCATGACCCAACCGAACTCGATGAAAAGCCGCCCTACCTGGCCCGGCATGAACGACAGCGGCACGAACACAGCGATCAGCGTGACCGATGTGGCCAGAACCGCGAATGTCACCTGCCGCGCGCCCCTGAGGCTGGCCACAAGCGGGCTCTCTCCGTCCTCGATGCGGCGCTGAATGTTTTCCAGCACCACGATCGCATCATCCACCACCAGCCCGATCGCCAGCAAGAGCGCCAGAAGTGTCAGGGTGTTGAGCGAGAACCCCCAGGCCCCGATCAGGATGAACGACCCCAGAAGCGACACCGGAATGGTGATCGCCGGGATCAGCGTGGCACGCAGACTGCGCAGGAAGAAGAGGATCACCAGCACTACCAGCCCGAGCGAGATCATAAGCGCCAGCACAACCTCGCGGATAGACGCACCCACGAAAAGCGCATCATCCGACCCCACCATGATCTCCATCCCCTCGGGCAGGGTCGGGCGCAGAGAGTCGAGCTCGGCCCGCACGGCGTTGGAAATCTGAAGGGTGTTCGACTGGCTCTGGCGCTGCACGGCCAGGCCGACCGCATCGCGCCCGTCACTTCGCGCTATGGTGGAATCGTCTGCCACCCCCGCCTCGACCCGGGCCACATCACCCAGCCGCACCGGGTATCCCGCCACCCGGTCGAGAACCACGTCGCGAAAATCGTCGATGCTCTGCAACCGGCTATTCAAGCGCACGGTCAACTCGCGGTCGCGGGACGTCACCTTGCCCGCGGGCAGCTCGATATTGTTGCGCAGAAGGGCTTGTTCCACATCCGCCACGGTCAGCTTGCGCGCTGCCAGCGCCCGCCGGTCCAGCCAGATGCGCACAGCAAAGGACCGCTCACCGTAAATGACGATATTGGCCACGCCATCCAGCGTGGCCAGCCGGTCGACAACGAAACGGTCCACGTAGTCGGTGATCTCGGCGGTGGTCATACGGTCCGATGTCACCGCCAGCCGCATCACCGGGTCGGCATCGGCATCGCTTTTCTCGACATCCGGCGGATCGGCTTCCTGAGGCAGGTTGGCACGCACGCGGCCAACCGCGTCGCGCACGTCGTTGGCCGCCACGTCGATATCGCGCCCGGTGTCGAACTCGATCGTGACGCGCGACCGGCCCTGGCGACTTTCCGAACTGATCGAGCGTATCCCCGAAATCGAGGCGACCGCCCCCTCGATGGTTTCGGTCACATCCGTATCGATAACCTCGGGGGCTGCACCGCGATAGGTGGTCGTGATTGTCACGACAGCATTGTCGACATCCGGCAATTCGCGAACCGAGATCTCGCGCAGCGCACTCAGCCCGAACACGATCAACAAAAGGCTCGCCACCGCCGCCAGAACCGGCCGGCGCACCGAAATGTCAGATAGGGTCACGATTCCGCCTCGTCCGTCATCTCGGACTCGTCCGACGAGCCGGTGTCCTCCAGCACGTCAACCTCACTGCCATCACGCACACGGTGCAGCCCCCGCACCACGACCTCGGCGCCCTCTTCGAGCCCCGACAGGATAGCGACCTCTCCCTCGCGCCGCACGCCGGTCTCCACCGTGACGCGCCGCGCCACGCCTTCCTCGACGCTGAAGACATAGGTTTCCGCAGCCTGAAAGATTATCGCCTCTTCCGGCACGACGACATGTTCGGCCTGTCCCAAGGTCAGTTCCAGCGAAATGAACATTCCCGCGGGCAAAACCCCTTCGGGGTTCGGGATAACGGCGCGGGTACGAAATGCACGGCTCACCGGATCGATCCGGGTGTCCACGGCCTCGATGGCGCCCTCAAAAATGCGGTCCTCGAACGCGGCGCTGGTGGCCTTGATGGTCTGGCCCTGGCGAATCCGCGCAAACAAGGTCTCGGGCAGCGAGAATTCGACAACCACCGCCGAAAGATCATCCAGCCGCGTAATCGACTGCCCTTCAGCGACGCGCGCGCCCTCGTCGACCTCTGCCAGCCCTACGATGCCGGCAAAGGGTGCGCGAATTGTCCGATCCTCCAGCCGCTGGGTCGCGCGATCGATCCGTGCCCGCGTTTCGGCCAGGCGTGCCACCGCCTCCTCAAGCGTGGCCTCGGCAACCGCGTTGGACAGCTTGAGTTGAGTTGACCGTTCCACCGCTTGCACGTGCTCTTGCAAACGCGCCTTGATCTCGGCGAGGTTGGCACGTTCGATCGTGTCATCGAGGCGCGCCAGGACATCGCCCTTCTCGACGCTCTGGCCCGGGGTGAAATTCAGCTCCTCGATCCGGCCAGAGGTCTCTGGGACGATTTCCACCGATTGCCGCGCCCGTGTCGTGCCGACAGCCTCGACCGTATCGCGCAACACCCGCAACTCGGCTCGTGCAGCCTCCACCGCCGCGACCCGCGAGCCACCGCCTGCTTGCGACGGCGCCGCCTCTTCGGACGCGAAATAACGCTGATACCCTTCGTATCCGCCATAGCCGAGCACGACCAGGACGCACAGAACAAGCAACTGTTTCCAAAGGGCCATGCGGGCTTTCCAACTCCTGATCCCGGCGCGAAAGCGCGCGCGCCCCAACCTTAAGGCGGGAATACGGCATAATACAACACCAACCGCACCCCTCACGAACTGGTGTTCACAAGCCGATTACGGTGCAGGCACAAGATCGGATCACACAACACCCACCGCGTTCAAGCGCCCAAGAACATGAAAAAGCCAGGTGCACAGGACACCCGGCTCTACTGATCTTTTCCGTGAACAGCCCACGATGAGGGCGGGCACAACATGTCGTCCGTTACGCGGCCAATTGAGGAGCTTTGCGTTCCGGCGCCTCGACAAAGGCGCCGTGCAGCAATTTGATCGCGGTGTCACAGGCATCCTCGGGCACGACAAACT
The DNA here is from genome assembly GCF_041686535.1 of Aquicoccus sp. Classification (NCBI taxonomy): domain Bacteria; kingdom Pseudomonadati; phylum Pseudomonadota; class Alphaproteobacteria; order Rhodobacterales; family Paracoccaceae; genus Aquicoccus; species Aquicoccus sp. The sequence goes on from NZ_JAWLDS010000013.1 coordinate 7,281, forward strand.
GTACGTCGACGCTACCGGGCACATGCTGAACCGCGCGCACCCCGACATCACCCTCGCGCAGCGCGGCCAGACCACGCTCGACACTGTGCAAACCTTCGAGACTGCGCCCGATCACGGCAACCAATGCAAGCCGCGTGAGCCGCAGCTCGGCATTGGGGAAATGCGCGGTCAGATCGCGCTCGACCCGGCGCAGCGCCTTGCGCGACGCATCGAGATAGTGGGTAATCGTATTGGCATTGGTCGCCTTCGACACGATCCGCACCTTGTGCCGCGCCAAAACCTCGAGCACCTTGGAATCATACCCTTTGACGCCAACCATGTCCTGTTCAAAGAGCTCCAGCGCCGTCACCGGCAGCCCTGTCACGATCTCGACTGCTGCGTTTTCAGCGGGCTCCTCGTCGATCAGGGTGCCAGGATCGTCGGGGTCGAACGCATTGGTTACGCGCAGCGGGATCCCCGCCCTGCGCAGGATCTTGGCCGCATTGGGATGGATTGCCTCCATCCCAAGATTGGAAAGCTGATCGGCCACGTCATAATTGGTGTGCCCGAGCTTGCGCACCGCATCCTCGCCGACCAGCTTGGGGTCGGTCGAACTGAGGTGAAATTCCTTGTGAATGATCGCCTCGGCGGCTTCGGTCTGCGCGGCGATGTTCGAAAACGTAACCTCGGAATAGCCGCGGTCATATTCACGCATCAAACCCTCGCTGCACTGGGCATAGCCGGTCACGATCGGCAATTCGCTGGCGATATCCACATCCGCGAACCCCGCCGCGATCCGTTCTTCGAGAGTATATTCGTTCTCGTCGCGCCAGCCCGACAGATCGACAAAGCGCGCGTTGACACCGGCGCGCTGCAATGTCAGCGCAGCCACGAAGGCCGAATGCGCCTCGCCCAGCCCGGCCAGCAATTCGCGCGTGACCGCCATGTGATCAGACAGGCGGAAATGGCCATAGGAGCACAGCCTTTGCAGGTCGATCAGGCAGGAACGCGCGCCCTCGATCCGCTCGCGCACGAACTCGCTCGCTTGCGTACGATCTCCAGGTTGGTCAAGCACAGCCTCATGCGCGGCGACCATCTCCTCGCTGACCCGGGTCAGCGCGTCATGCCAACCGTGCGCGCTTTCATCATTGGCGAAAAGCTCGTAAACGCCGGCCTCACCGGTCTTCTTGTGCTCGAGCAGCAGGTCAGTGATCCCGCCAAAGGCCGAAACGACAAAGACCCGGTTGTAAAGCTCGGCTCCCTTGCGGTTGCCGATCAGAAGCGTGTCGCGCAACTCATCAAGCCGCGACATTGACGTGCCACCGATCTTCTCGACGGTGTGTTTCTGGAGTGTCATTCTTTCCGGCCCGGAGGTATCGCCCCGGGCCCCTCTTTCAACTGGTTTCTAGCGCGTAGGAGCCGTCGGCCTGGTGCACTTCGTTGCCGGTCACCGGCGGGTTGAAGCAGCACGCCATCACGAGTTCTTCCTCGGCTCGCAGGATGTGGCGGTCATGCTTGTTGAGCGCGTACATCACCCCCGGATGAATCTCGTGTGTCTCGCCGGTTGCAATGTCGGTGATCGACCCTTTGCCTTTCATGCAATAGACGCTCTCGAAGTGGTTCTTGTATTCGAACTCATGCTCCGATCCCTCTTCGAGAAAGGTGATGTGGAACGAGAATCCCATCCCGTCATCGGCCAGAAGCATCCGAACGCTGGTCCATTGCGCGTCTGCCACGACACGGTCGCGCTCGTTCTCGACGATCTTGTTGAAATCTCTCACGATCATTGGATTACTCCGCTGCCATCTTGGTTGTGTCCAGAACCTCGCGCGCAGCATCGAGCAGAATGCTCAGCCCTTTGCGCAGCGTCTCTTCGGACGTTGTCAGCGGCGCCAGGATCTTGACCACCTCATCTTCGGGGCCCGATGTCTCGATCACAAGGCCCTTCTTGAAGGCGCGCGCGCAAATCTCGCCGGCGAGTTCACCCGATCCGACATCCACGCCACGCATCAGCCCTCGGCCTTTCATGTTCGAGCCCTCGACCATCAGCGCAAGGCTTGCCAGCCCCTCGGCGATCACATCCGCCTTCACGGCGAGATCCTTTTCGAACGCGTCGTCCTTCCAGAACTTCTCGATCGCCACCTTTGCGGTGACAAAGGCATGGGTATTGCCCCGGAAGGTGCCGTTATGCTCGGCCGGGCCAAACACGTCATGTTCGGGACGCACCAGCACGAGGGCCATCGGCAGGCCGAAACCCGAGACCGATTTCGCCATGGTAACGATGTCAGGCTCGATCCCCATCTTCTCGAAGGAAAAGAATGTGCCCGTCCGGCCACATCCAGCCTGGATATCGTCGACGATCAACAGAGCGCCATGTTCGTGGGCCAACTCGGCCACCCGCTTGACCCATTCGGGCCGCGCGGCATTGAGCCCGCCTTCGCCCTGAACGGTTTCCAGCATGATCGCAGCAGGCGCATCCATGCCGGACGAGCGGTCGGACAACATCTTCTCCAGCAACTCGACCGTGTCGAAATCCGGACCCATGTATTCATCGAACGGCATCCGTGTGACACCGTTGAGCGTCATGCCCGCACCACCCCGGTGATAGCTGTTGCCGGTTGCGGCCAGCGCGCCCATCGTCACACCGTGAAACCCGTTGGTAAAGGCGATGACATTCGTGCGCCCGGTCACCTTGCGCGCCAGCTTCATCGCCGCTTCGACGGCGTTGGCGCCGGTCGGGCCGGTGAACATAACGCGGTGATCCATTCCGCGCGGTTGCAGAATATGCTTCTCGAAACTTTCGAGGAAGTCCGCCTTGACGTCGGTATGGAGGTCCAGCGCATGGGAAAGCCCGTCACTCATGACATGCTCGACCAGCGCGTTCTTCATGTCCGGGTCGTTGTGTCCGTAGTTGAGCGAGGAGCACCCCGCCAGAAAGTCGATATAGCTGCGCCCTTCGGCATCGGTCATTTCCGACCCCTGCGCGCTTGTGAACACCGTGTCGAAGCCACGGCAATACGAGCGCACTTCGGATTCGCGTCGCTCGAAGACAGAAATTTTGGATGACTTGTCAGTCATTGTGTATCCTTTTGGGATTGCTTTGATTTCAGTGTTCGCTGGCGGCAAGTCGCCTCAGGCTGCCTTGCGCAGCGTCTCGCGCTCCAGCGTGATCGTGACCATGTGTTCGGTCTCGTGACGCCCGCGGAAGTGGAGCGACTGGGTGAAATGGGCCTGTGCATCCAGCGTTCCATCGCGCAGATCCGAGAACTTGCGGAACAGCGCCCAGCTTGCCTCGTTGTCTGCGGTGATCGTGGTCTGAAGCCGGTTCACGCCATCGCATTCGTCGCGACGGATCAAGTGATCAAGCATCAGGGTGCCAAGCCCCATGCCACGCGCCCTGGATGACACGGCGACCTGCCAGACAAAGAAGGTCTCGGCATCATAGGGCAGCACATAGCCCGAGACCCACCCCATGATCTCGCCATCGATCTCCGCGACCACACAGGTGTCGCGGAAATGATCCGCTTGAAGCAGGTTGCAATACATCGAGTTCTCATCGAGCGGCTTGCAGGCGCGCACAAGTTCCCAGATAGCCGCGCCATCCGCGGCCTCGGGCTTGCGCAGAACCGGCTGCGCCTTCTTCCTGAGCTGCTCAACTGCATGGGTCATCTGAATGGGCCTCCTATTGCTTTGGAAGGCTAAGTAACAAGTTCTGGACTTTATTTCAAGTATCAAAGCATTTTTTTGGCAAGTACGGTCAATTTTAGATCGATAAGGCCGATTTCCTTTGTAAATTCTGCATAAATTGCTTAGATTGCCCTTTGCATAATTATTACAGGAGGCGATTGAACTTGAACTTTCCATCTGCCAACATTCTCGCGTTTCACCGCAAGGGGAAGACCATGGACCGCATCGACTCGAGTCTTGTCGCGTTGCGCCGCATCCTGCGCGCAACCGATCTTTACGGGCGCGACCTTGCACAATCCGCCGGCCTCACCGCCGCCCAGTTCCGGGTGCTGCAACTGGTTGCGGAAAAGGGTGATGCCACCGCCACCGCGATCGCCCAGCGCATGCGCGTCTCGCAGGCGACCGTGACCTCGCTGGTCGACAAGCTCGTGGCCAAGGGCGTTGTGGTGCGCGAGAAATCGCAGACCGACCGCCGCCAGATCAATATCTGCATCACCGACAAGGGGCGCGAAACCATCGCCGACGCGCCGGATGCGCTGCAACAGCGCTATGTGCGCAAGTTCCAGTCGCTTGAAGATTGGGAACAGGCGATGATCGTCTCCTCGCTCGAACGGGTGGCCACGATGCTCGACGCGGAGGATCTCGACGCCTCGCCCGTGCTCGATTCCCGCGACATTCGTTCCGGCACCTGACTGACGATCTTCTTGCGAAAGATCGTCGGCTCAGAACCGCGGCAACTCCCCCTCTGGGACAATCAGCCCGGCCCCCGTCGCCCTGACAACATCCGCCACGCTCAGCCCCTCGGCGATCTCGCGCAGGTGAAAGCGCCCCTCTGCCACATCGACCACCGCCATGTCCGTGAACACCCGGTTCACACAGGCAGTTGCGGTCAGCGGAAGACTGCATTGCTCCAGCAGCTTGGGGTTGCCCTTGCGATCCACATGCGTGGTCAGGACCACCACCCGTCGCGCCTTCTGCGCCAGTTCGATGCCCCCGCCCGCCCCAGGCGAGAACTTGCCCGGGATCTTCCAGTTGGCGAGGTCGCCGTTCTGCGCCACTTCGAAGGCGCCCAGCATCGTGAGATCCAGCCGCCCGCTTCGGACCAGCGCGAAACTCACCGCGCTGTCGAAGAAGGCGCTGCCCGGGATGGTTGACACATAGGCCCCGCCCGCGTCGATCAGGTTCCGGTCGGCCTGCTCATACGGCAATGTCGGGCCGATCCCGGAAAGCCCGTTCTCGGTATGCAGGCAGACCGGGAAATCCGCCGCCAGATGGTCGATCACCCGCGTCGGCAACCCGATGCCGAGATTGACCACCATGCCCCGCGCGATCTCGCGTGCCGCGCGCGCCACCATCCTCTCACGCACGTCTGACAACGCCATACTCCTCGCCCAGCGCGCCCAAGGGCACCAAGTGATCCACGAACGGCCCCGGCGTATGCACTTCCTCGGGTACGATACCGCCCGGCGCCACCACCTCTTCGGCCTCGGCAATCACCCTGTCGGCGGCCATCGCCATCAGTGGGCTGAAATTCCGCGCCGCCGCCGCATAGCACAGGTTGCCGAACGTGTCGGCGCGCGCTGCATGGATCAGCGCCACGTCGGCGCGCAACGCGGATTCCAGAACACCCTCGCGCCCGCCAAGCTCAACCCTCGTCTTGCCCTCGGCCAATTCAGTCCCCAGCCCGATATCCGTCAAGAAACCCATAAGTCCGGCGCCGCCCGCGCGCACCCGCTCGGCCAGCATGCCTTGCGCACAGAACTCGACCTCGATATCGCCAGCGTTCATCATCGCCATCGCCCGCGCGTTGAGCCCGATATGCGTCACGATCAGCTTTTTCACCATCCCCGCCGCCAGCAGATGATCGACACCCATGCCCTTCTCGTTGGCATCGTTCTTGATGATGGTCAGGCCCTTCGGCCCCTGCCGCACCAATTCACGGATGAGCGCGAAGGGTGTGCCCGGCACGCCAAAGCCGCCCAGCATTACCGTGGCGCCCTCGCCGATCCGCGACACCGCCTCTTCCATTACACAGCTCTTGTCGGCAAGTTTCATGTTTTCCCCTCGCCCACCAGCCGAACAAACCGCTCACCGACCAGCGCCATCGGCAAATCGTTGGCAAATCTCTCGAACCCCAGCCGATCATAGAACCGCACCGCGCCGCTATTGCCGCGGTTGGCCGTCAGCATGAGGTAGGCGGCATCCCAGCGCCCCGCCGCCTCCCGCGCCACGGCGGCGAGCAACCGGCGGCCCAGCCCGCTTCCACGTTGTTCCGGCGCGATCCAGAGATCCTGGACATACACCCCCGGCTCACCGCGCAGCGTCGAGAAATGCCGGAAATACAGGCTCATCCCGCAGGTATTCGCCCCGGCTTCGGCGATAACAGCCTCAAAAAACCCAGTCCCCCATGGGCCGTGGCGGTGCAGCGCCTTGGCATTGCCGGTATGGAGGTCATGATCTCCCAGATGCTCGGACAATGCCCGCAGCATCGCGTCCATCGCGCCGACATCATCCTCGGTCGCCAGACGTATCCGCGCCTTGATCACGCCGCGCGCCCTGTCTCAAGCCCCGCCTCACCCGCGAAATCCTCAAGCGCGGCACTCAGACCCTCAATGATCTCGTCGATCCCCTCCTCGCCGACGACCATCGGCGGGCAGACAAGAAAATGATCGCCCTCAAGGCCGCCACGCGTGCGCCGCGAATAAATAATCAGCCCCCGGTCATAGGCAATATCGACCAGCCGGGAATGCGCGTTCAGATCCTTGGGCAGTGGCGCCATGCTGTCGCGGTCGCTGACCAGTTCGAAGGCGAGCAATAGCCCCTTGCCACGCACATCACCTATAAAAGGGAACCGCTGCATCAGCGCCTCGAGCCGCGACTTGAGCCGTGCGCCCATCCGCTCAGCATTGCCAATCATGTCTTGGCGCGCGATCTCATCGAGGACCGCGACACCGGCTGCACAGGCCAGCGGGTTGCCCGCATAGGTATGCCCATGCACGAACCCACCCTTGTCGAGCACCGCCTCGACGATGTCCTCGCGCGCAATCATCGCGCCCAGCGGCACGTAACCACCGCCGAACCCCTTGGAAATGCAGATGATATCCGGCACCGTCTGCCAATGCTCGGCGCCCCAGAATTTGCCCGTGCGCCCACCGCCCGACATCACCTCGTCATGGATCAGCAGCACGCCGTAGCGGTCACAGATCTCGCGAATGCGCTGCATGTAGCCCTCTGGCGGCACCAAGGCCCCGGTTGATGCCCCGCCCACCGGCTCGACGATGAAGGCCAGCACCGTTTCCGGCCCTTCGTCGCGAATCTTCTGCTCCAGCATGTCGGCATAATGGTGGCCCGTCGCCACGTCCTCCATATCCAGGCCGTCGAGATAAGCGCGCGGCGCGGGAATCTTCGGCATCCGCATCAGCATCGGGTCAAATGGCGCGCTCATCGGCGCATATCCGGTCACCGCCAGCGCGCCCAGCGTCGCCCCATGATAGGACGGCATCCTCGAAATAACCTTGAACCGCTGCGCCTCGCCCTTCGCGATCGCGTATTGCCGCGCAAGCTTGATCGTGCTTTCCACTGCCTCGGACCCGCCCGAGACGAAAAACACCTTGTTGAGGCCCGGCGGCGACAGTTCGGCCGTCCGTGCCGCCAGCGCCTCGGAGGCTTCGGTCTGGAAATGCAGCCGATAGCCGAAGGTCGATTTCTCCATCTGTGCACGCATCGCCGTCAGAACGGCCGGGTTGGAATGGCCGATATTGCTCACCATCGCGCCGCTCGAGCCGTCAAGATAGCGTTTTCCGGCCTTGTCCCACATGTAGATGCCCTCGGCACGGTCGAGTTCCGGCCGCGCCAGGCGGCTTTGATAGAATAGATGGCTCATTCACGCCTCGTTCGCCAATACACTGCAATCGTCAGGGTTCAGAACCACCGACACCTCGTCCCCTTCGGCAAAGGGCACCCTATCAATCATGTTCATCGCCTGGAGCTGGGTCTCGCCAATCCGCACGAAGTAACGCGCCAGCTGGCCCTGATAGTCAACCGCCTCGACCACGCCGCGCGTCGAAACCGTGCCTTCGGGGGCCGCCCCTTCGGCAAGGTGCAGCTTCTCCGCCCGCATGATCAGCTTGCCTTTTGACGCATCGCCCAGATTGGTGGCACGGCTCGCCCGCAGAGTGACCGCCCCGAAATGCGGCACCTCGAGCGTCACATCATCCGCACCGCGCCCCTTCACATCGACATCCACGATATTGGACGCGCCAAGGAAGTTGGCCACGAACACGCTCGCCGGGTTATTGTAGACCTCTGCGGGTGCGCCAACCTGTTCGACCCGGCCATCGCTCATCACGATGATCCTGTCGGACATGGCCAGCGCCTCGGACTGGTCATGCGTGACAAAGATTGTCGTCACCCCGACCCGGTGCTGGATAGACTTCAATTCGACCCGCATCTCTTCGCGCAGGTTCGCATCCAGCGCCGACAACGGCTCGTCAAGCAACAGCACATCCGGCTCGATGACGATCGCACGCGCCATGGCGATCCGCTGTTGCTGGCCTCCCGATAACTGGCTTGGATACCGATCCTCGACCCCCGGCAGCCGCACGATATCGAGCGCCTCGCGCACCTTTTGCGCCGCGTCTGCCTTGCTCACGCCCCGGTATTTGAGGCCGAAGGCGATATTCTCGGCGATGGTACGGTGCGGAAACAGGGCGTAGTTCTGGAACACCAGCCCCAGGTTGCGCTTGTGGATCGGCACATCGTTGATCCTCTTGCCCCCGATCAGGATATCCCCGCCGGTGGGTCTCTCCAACCCCGAGATCATGCGCAGGATCGTCGTCTTGCCACAGCCTGACGGGCCCAGCAGCGTGGTGAATGTTCCCTCCTCGAACACCACATCGGATTCATGCACCGCCTTCAGGATACCAAAGGACTTGGTGATTTGCTTGAGTTCGACGCGGGCCATCGCGTGCCATCCCCGTTCTGGTCAGTTTCTGTTGGGACCGGGCCACGCAGAGCCCCGCGCGGCCCGGTCCGATGGTTTCAGCCCCGGATCAGCCGCCTTTCTGAACCCGGTTCCACATCGCGCCCTGCTTCTTCTCATGCGGGTTCCACGTCTCCGGGTTGCGGAACACCAGCGCCTCGAGCTTGCCGGTGGGGTCGAATGCCGGCAAGTTCTGCACTTCCTCGGGCATGTCGATCTTGGTCGGATCAAGCGCCGACGGGTATTTCTGACCTGCCGCCACCGCGATCGAGGTTTCCGGATCGAGCATGAAGTTCAGCAGTTCTTCCGCCTCTTCGAGCGGCGAACCTTCGAGCACGAACATCGACTCCATCCATGCCAGCCCGTTGGGCGGGTCCATGTAACCGATCGGGTGCCCTTGCGCCTGAAGCGCAGCCACCCGGCCCGACCAGGCCTCGGTAACCCAAATCTCTTCCTTGGCCAGGAGATCCATCAGTTCCGCGCCCGAACTCCAGTATTTCAGAACGAGGTCGCGATGCTCGCGCGCCTTGTCCCAGACCGCGTCCCAGTCCTCGATATTGTTGGGGTCCTGCCCCGATTGCAGCGCGCCGTACCACGCCCGGTTGGCCCAGTCGCCGCCCCAGCCGCCGATCTTGCCCTTGAGCTCCTTGTCAAGCAACAGGTCAGCGCCCAGCTCCTTCGCCTTTTCTTCGCTGATGTGCTTGGTGTTATAGGCAATGCCCGTGGTCCCGTAATTGTAGGGCACCGCCGAAAGCCCATCGGGCGTGATCGCGCGGAACGGCTCGATCATCGCGGTCATCACGTTCGCGAGGTTGGGAATGTTGTCCTCGTTCAGAACCACATGATACCCGTTATCAACCCAGCGCTTGTACCAGCTCACTCCCGAACTATGCAGGATGTTATGGCCCGAGGTGCTGCCTGCCGCCTTGATCTTGGTCAGAACCTCGTTCTCGCCGCCAAAGGTGGCATCGACCACCTCGTTCCCGGTGGCCTCCTCGTAGGGATCGAAGGCATGCTTGCGCAGCGCTTCCGAGACCACGCCGCCCCAGCCCTCGAAATGCAGTTCGGCGCCGGCGGCGCGGGCCTGGCCCGCCATCGCCGTCATGATCCCGCCCGAAAGCCCGGCGGTTATCCCGGCCGACCCCAGAAGGCCAAAGAAGGTGCGGCGATCCACATCGCCGTTGCCCACCGCCTCGCGCAGCTTCTCATAGCGTTTGGTGCTGTCCATTTTCCTGGTCATCATACTCTCCTTGTTGGTGGTTTATCGTTGGTCGTTTCCTGTCGGTCGGGTCATATCTTTCTGCGCGAGAAATAGCGCGCCAGCCCACCCGCCAGGAGCGGCACGCCGACCGTGATGCAGATCATCACGAAGCCCAGCGCGTTGATTTCGGGGCTGACCGAATGGCGCAGCATCCCGAAAATCTGCGTCGGCACCGTCTCCATGCCCGACGGACGCCAGAAGATCGTAGCGGTGATGTTGTCGAACGAGATGGTAAAGGCAAAGAGCGCCCCGGCAAAGATCGCAGGCAACAACAACGGGAATGTCACCGAGAAGAAGGTCTGCATCGGACTGGCCCCCAGTGAGCGTGCCGCTTCCTCGTACTCGCGGCGTATGCCCACCAGCCGCGCCTGCACCACCAGCACCACGAACGGCAGCGCGATGATCGAATGGCCCAGCAGCAGCAGGGTGAAACTGCGCGGCATGTGCAACCAGCGCAGAAAGATCAAAAGCCCCACCGCCAGCACTGTCTCGGGCACAAGAACCGGCGAGATCAGAAAAGTCGTGACCCAATCCTTGCCACGGAATTGATAGCGCACCAATGCCATCGCGGCCAGGATTCCGATCGTCGTTGCCACCAGCGCAGTCAGCAACCCGAGCGAGAACGAGGTGCGAAACGCCCGCATGATCGCCTCGTTCTCGAAAAGCGCATGGAACCAGCGCAGGCTCAACCCCTCGATCGGGAAGCCTCCGAATTGCGAACTGTTGAAGGCCAGCAGCAGGACCACCGCGATCGGGGCGAACATGAAGGTGTAAACCATGATCGTGTAGAACCGGATAAAGGCCCATGCGTTCATGCCCGTGTCTCCCTCACCCGAATGCCTTGGACAATTGGTTCAGCCCCATGAATCGGCTGTAGAGAATCACCACTGAGCCCAACAGCACAAGCAGCGTGAAGGAAAGCGTCGCCCCCATCGGCCAGTTGAGCTCCGTCACCACCGAATCGTAGATCAGGTTGCCGAACAGGAAATCGCTCGGCCCGCCAAGGATCAGCGGCGTCACATACGACCCGCCGGTCAACACGAAAACCAGCAGGCTCCCCGCCGCCAGCCCCGGCAGTGACAGCGGCAGGGTTACCTCGCGGAACGCTTGCCACGGCGTCGCCCCGAGCGTGCGCGCGGCCGGTTCGAGGTTCCGGTCGATGCCTTCGAGGCTCACGTAGATGTTCAGGATCATGTAGGGCAGGAACACGTGGATCAGCCCCACCATGACCGAGAATTCGTTGAACATCATCCGCACCGGCGCGTCCGCCAGCCCCAGCCACTGGAACAACCCGTTCAGCGCCCCCTGGTTGCCCAGGATGTGAATCCAGCTCAGCGTGCGGATGATGAAGCTCACCCAGAATGGCAGGATCAGCAGCAGTAAAAGCAGCCATTTGTGCCGGAATGTCGTCATCGCGATGAAATAGGCCGGCAGGTATCCCAGAACCGCCGCCAATACCGTCACCACGACCGAGATCTTCAGCGTCTTCCAGATCGCGCTGTGATAGTAATTGTCGCTGAAAAGCTCTTCCCAGTTGCCGAACTGAAACGCGACGCGGTCAACGGCAAGATCAACATTCTCGTAAAAGGAATAAACGAGGATGAACGACATCGGGATCACAACAAGCGCCGTGATAGCGATGAACGCCGGGGTCAGCAGCACCATGGGCCGCGTGTCGATCGGGGTGGCGGTGTCGGGCATTGCGTCCGTTTGTTTTTGGATTCCCTGTGAGAAAACGGTTGCATGGTGTAAGGAATTGCCCAAATTGATAATCCTTATGAATCACATCAATCCAATCAATGCAGAGCAGCAACCTGACCGTTTCACCGCCAATCTGGACTGGAACCTGCTGCGCACCTTCATCGTGATCGTCGAAGAGGGCTCGATCACGCGCGCCGCCAATCGCCTGTTGCGCGGCCAGCCCGCGATCAGCCTTGCGCTGCAACGGCTGGAACAGGAATTCGGCACAAGGCTGATCGACCGCGGGCGCGGTCATTTCGCGCTCACCGCCGCCGGGCGTGCGCTCTACCGCGAGTGTCTGGATATCCATGCCGGCATCGCCAAGCTGCGCGAGGCGACAACGCTGGCCCAGTCCGAGATTTCCGGCCATGTCACCATCGCGTTGGCCAGCCACGTCATCACGCCGCTGCTCGATGACCTGCTTGGCCGGACCTACCGCGCCCATCCGCGCGTGACCTACCGGATTCACTCGGCCACCTCGGCCAACGTGGCCGCCGCCGTTCAGGACCGCACCGCCAGCTTCGGCATCTGCCTGGTGAACCGGCGCTTTCCCGATCTTGATTACGGGCATCTCTACCGCGAATTCTTCGGCTTCTACTGCGGCCCGTCGCACCCGCTTTTCGGGCACGAGGGGCTGGGCGTCGAAGCGCTCAAGGGGCTTGATGCAGTCTCGTTCGAAACCGACGATCTCAACGATGCGCTGCGCCCCGTGGCTCTCCTGCGCCGCCAATACGAACTCGATCAGCGCATCGTCGGGCGCTCCTCGCATCTTGAAGAGGTGCGACGCATGATCCTGTGCGGTCTCGGCATCGGCGCCTTGCCCGTGCATGTCGCGCAGCCCGATGTCGAACAGGGCCGGTTGTGGCGCCTGCCGCCCTATGACGATCCGCCCGCCGTCGATATCTACCTGCTGACCAACCCGCGCAAACGGCTCAACCGCGCCGAAAAGCTGATGATCGACGCTTTTCAAGACGCGATCGCCAACAGCCCGCTCGCCGAACGCACCTATCCGTCGGCCTGAACCGTGCGCCTCACTCGGCCGCGTCGCGGCGCGGCAATACCCAGCCGGGGCGCGGGAAGTGGCAGGTATATCCGCCCGGATAGCGCGCAAGGTAATCCTGGTGCTCGGGCTCGGCCTCCCAGAAATCGCCCACAGGCTTCACTTCGGTCACGACCGGCCCGGGCCACAGCCCGCTGGCCTCGACATCGGCAATGGCCTCTTCGGCCACGCGTTTTTGGGTGTCATCCACGTAATAGATGCCCGAACGATAACTCATCCCGATATCGTTGCCCTGCCGGTTCGGCGTGGTCGGATCATGTATCTGGAAAAACATTTCCAGCAGCTGCCGGTAGCTCAGCACCTCGGGGTCAAAGATGACCTCGATTCCTTCGGCATGGGTGCCGTGATTGCGATAGGTCGCATTGGGCACGTCTCCGCCCGTGTAACCAACCCGGGTCGAAATCACCCCGGGCAGCTTGCGGATCAGATCCTGCATTCCCCAAAAGCATCCACCCGCCAGAACCGCGCGTTCCTCGCTCATTCGTCAGCCCTCCACCTGGTCAAGATAATCGCCATAGCCTTCTTCGGCCATTCGTGCCTTGGGAATGAACCGCAGCGCCGCCGAGTTGATACAATAGCGCAGCCCCCCCAACTCGGGCGGCCCGTCCGGGAACACATGCCCCAGATGCGAATCGCCATGTTTCGAACGCACCTCGGTGCGCACCATCCCGAGCGACGCATCGCGCAACTCAACGATATGGTCCGACTCCACCGGCTTGGCAAAGGCCGGCCAGCCACAGCCCGAATCGTATTTCATGGAACTCGTGAAGAGCGGCTCGCCCGAGACCACGTCGACATAAAGTCCCGGCTCGAAATGCCGGTCGTATTCACCGGTATAGGGCCGCTCGGTCCCGCTTTCCTGGGTGACCCGATATTGCTCCGGCGTCAGCCGCGCCAGCGCCGCGTCGCTCTTTTCATATGCCATCGCATGCCCTCGCCGTTGTTCGTACTCTAGATGGGGCACGATGCGGCTGTATTTCAAGAACCGCGTGCCGAATCTTGATCATACCCCTCCCTCGCCCGCCACTTCATCTCGCGCCAAATTCTCAAAATCCAACTGGCGCCACAGCCCTCCGCACAGAAGCGCGCGAACCTCCCGACACACAGCCGAGTCGGTCCGTGTCGGTACGCTCGGCAACACCGCATCGATCTCGACTTTGGCATGTTGCGCCACGGTTTTTTCTTGCGGGCACGAATACACGTTCAGAAGGTCCCGGCGCGGCAGGTTACCACCAGCGCGAACGCGAAAGGGCCGGTCGCTATGACCGGCCCCTCGACTCTGCTATCGGGTGGCGCGTTATTCCTGCTGGCCGAGGAACATGAGCAGGAACTGGAACATGTTGAGGAAGTCGAGATAGAGGTTCAGCGCCCCGTGGATCGCCGACTTCTCAAGCCATTCCGTATCGCCATGATGGGCATGGGCGAGATAGGTGCTCTTGATCCTCTGGGTGTCGTAGGCGGTGAGACCCGCGAAGATCAGGACGCCGATCATCGAGATCGCGTACATCATCGCCGGCGACTGGAGGAACCAGTTGATGATCATCGCGACCAGCAGACCGATCACACCCATGATCAGGAAGCTGCCCCAGCCCGAAATGTCCTTTTTCGTCGTGTAGCCCCAGAGCGACAGCCCAGCGAAGGCGATTGCCGTCACAAGGAAGGTCTGGATGATCGAATAGGACGTGTAGAAGATGAAGATCGAGCTGAGCGAGATGCCGATCAGCGCCGCAAAGGTCCAGAAAAAGAGCTGTGCACCCGCCGCAGATATGCGGTTGGTGAGCGCACCGAAGGCAAAGATCATGCCCAGCGGCGCGAGCATCACCACCCAGCGCAGCGGCGAGGTGTAGATCGCGGCGCCAAGAGCGGTCAGCATCTTGCCGTTGCCGATTTCCCCAACGGCATTGGCGGGGTCGGTCGTGACGGCAAGCCCGGCAATCGCCCAAGCCGCGAGCGCGGTGATGAGCATGCCGATGGACATGGTGCCATAGACCTTGTTCATATGGGCGCGCAGCCCTTCATCAATCGCGGAAGAGCGGGCACCCGCCGTAGTCCGGATCGTGTTGAGTTCAGCCATCAAAGCCTCCGATTTGAAACATCCATTCCCGGGCACGTCATGCGTCCGGGTCTTCGTTTTGAATATCGGTGAGCCTTCTTCACTTTTCAAGCGTTTCCGGACCGAAGCCCGTCGAATTGTCTGTTTGCGCCCATGCCGTGACCGAAGTCCGTCATACGGTGATCACCACCTTGCCGGTCGAGGCGCGGCGGCGCAGCAGGTCGAGCCCCTCGGCGGCGCGGTCGAGCGGCAACACGTGGCTGACATGCGGCTCGATTCGCCCCTGGCGATACCAGTCGAGGAGCGTGGAGAGGCTTTTTGTAACGATCGAAGGGCGGAACTTGAGGTAGCCGCCCCAGTAAAAGCCCAGAACATCGACATTTTTAACCAAAAGATGGTTGGCGGGAATCTGCGGCACATCGCCGCTGGCAAACCCGATGACGAGCATGCGCGCCTCGGGGTTGCAGGCGCGCAGGGCGGCGGTGAACTGATCGCCGCCCACCGGGTCATAGACCACGTCGGCTCCGCCCAGCGCCTTGACGCTCTCGCGGATGTCCTGGGTTTGCGCGTCGATGAGGTGATCGGCCCCGGCCCGCGCGGCGATCTCGAGCTTGTCTGCACCGCGGGCGCAGGCGATGACCCGGGCGCCCATCAGCTTGCCGATCTCGACCGCGGTAAGGCCCACGCCCCCCGCCGCGCCCAGCACCAGAAGGGTTTCACCCGGCTGCAGCCGCGCCTTGTGATCGAGCGCGACATGGCTTGTTCCATAGGCGATCTGAAGCGCGGCGGCATCGACAAAGGGCATGTCGTCAGGGATGGGTGTGACCCGCTCGGCGGGAAAACAGCCCATCTCGGCCAGCCCGCCCTGCCCGCCAAACACCGCGACACGGGTGCCCGGCGCGGGGCCGGTCACATCGGGGCCCAGCGCGTCGACCACACCCGCGACCTCCATGCCGAGCGTGAATGGCGGAGTGGGGGTCTCCTGGTACCTGTCCTCGCTCATCAGCAGATCGGCGAAATTCAATCCACAGGCGTGGATGCGCAAGCGAATCTCTCCTTTTACGGGTTCAGGCGTGTTAACCTGAGCCAAGCGAGGTGGTGTAGAGAAGGTCTCGATCTGGAAGGCGTGCATGACAAGGGCCCTGTGTGAATCTGACGAATCCGGTGACAGGCTCGATACGCCAGTTGGACCGGGTTTTCCACATTTTGCAAGAAGGTCTTTGTTTTCAATGCTTTCCTCGCAAGCTCAACACGCTGGAATAGATTGACGCTAGGGAAGGCTCGCCAAAATCGGGTGTAAAATTGTTGAAATTCCGTACCACCATGCTACAAGAGTCAAAGCGCGCATTTGCCCATCTTGGGCTCGGCTCCAGGTTGTCGGCAAAACCCACGATTTCATTTGGGGTGTGAGCCTGGTTTACGAGGAATGATTTGAAGAGGAGATGTGAATGGCACACCCTGTAGACGTGCATGTCGGAAAGCGCATTCGTCACCGTCGGTGGCTTCTGGGCATGACGCAACAACAATTGGCCGAAAAGGTCGGAATCAAGTTCCAGCAAATCCAGAAATACGAAACGGGGGCCAACCGGGTGAGCGCATCCCGCCTTTGGGATATTTCGGAAGCACTTGATGTTCCTGTGAGCTTCTTTTTCGAAGGAATGGACGTCGAGGCCGAGGTCGCGAAGGACCAGATCGATTCGATCCCTGCCGACCTCTTTGGCGACAAGGAGGCACTTGATCTTGTGCGCTCTTATTATTCCATTCCCGAGAACCAGCGACGGCGCCTGTTCGATCTTGCGCGTGTCCTGTCCGAGGTTGCCTGAACCGACGGACCGGCTTGAGCCCCGGCGCGGCGCGCGTTACCTCTGGGCCTGATATTGCAGGCAAGGGGCGGCGCGCGTGAACGACGACGACATCGAAAGGACCGCCCATGCGATGGCCGATGCCGCGCGACTGGCGGTCCTTCCATTTTTCCGAACCGAAAACCTCGTGGCCGAGGACAAGGGCGACAAGATCGCCGATGGCGGTTTCGACCCGGTGACCGAGGCCGACCGCGCTGCCGAAAAGGCAATGCGCGCGGTGCTCGGGGCACGGCGGCCGAACGATTCGGTGATCGGCGAAGAATTTGGAAAATCAAATGGTTCCAGTGGCCTGACCTGGGTTCTCGATCCGATCGACGGGACGCGGGGCTTTGTCGCGGGCAGCCCGACATGGGGGGTTCTGATCGCCGCGTCGGACGAACGCGGCGTGCGTCTCGGGATGATCGATCAGCCCTATATCGGTGAGCGGTTCTGGGGCGGGTTCGGGCAGGCGCGCATGACCGGCCCGCAGGGCGCGCGGGATTTGAAGACACGTGGCGACCGGCCGCTCGCGCAGGCGATTCTCTGCACCACCTTTCCCGAGGTTGGCAGCACGATCGAGGGCGCGGCTTTCCGCGAAGTTTCAAGGACTTGCAGGTTTACCCGCTATGGGCTGGATTGCTATGCCTACGCGCTTCTGGCGGCCGGTCACATCGACCTCGTGATCGAGGCGGGACTGTCGAACTATGACATCCAGGCCCCCATCGGCGTGATCGAGGCGGCGGGGGGCATCGTCACCGACTGGCAGGGTGGTCCGGCGCTGGACGGCGGTCGGGTGATCGCGGCGGCGGGACGCGCGCAGCACGCGGCGGCGCTGGAGATTCTGGGCCGGGTCGTGGCCGAAGGTTAACGATTCGCGATGGGCGGGAAACGGGGGGTGACTTGCGTGCACCGCCCAGCTGCCCCCCGGCTGCCGGGTCCGGCACGGGGCATTTGCGCGGCGGCTGTGAACGGGGCGTGCGGTGGGTTTGGCGAAACTTGAGGATTGTCCACGGTTCGACCGGCGGGTCGGGAAAATGGACTTGCCCGGCGCGCCCTTGGCCGGGATACTGACCCCGGTTGCGCGGTTCTTCGGTCCCTTTTCCACCGCGCCCGACGATTGCGGATGAGGGGGGCAGTCCGAACCGAGGGGACATGCCATGCCCGACATCCTGATCCGCAATGCCGATCACATCCTGACCATGAACGATGCGCGCGACGAACTGCGCGGTGCCGACATCCTGATCCGCGACGGGATGATCGTGCAGGTGGGCCATGGCCTGGCAACCGATGGCGACGTGATCGGGGCGGCGGGCTGCGTCGTGACGCCGGGACTGGTCAACACCCACCACCACCTTTACCAGAGCATGACGCGGGCGGTGCCGGGTGGGCAGGATGCGCTGCTCTTCGGCTGGCTCAAGACGCTTTACCCGATCTGGGCGCGGATGGGGCCGGAGGAGATCTTTGTCAGCGCGCAGGCCGGGCTGGCCGAACTGGCGCTGTCGGGCTGTTCGATGACATCGGATCACCTTTACCTTTATCCCAACGGCGCGCGGCTCGACGACACGATCGCGGCGGCGGCCGAGATCGGGCTTCGGTTTCACCCCACCCGCGGCGCGATGAGCATCGGAGAGAGCGCGGGCGGGTTGCCGCCCGATGCACTGGTCGAAAAGGAGACCGCGATTCTCGACGATTGCATCCGGGTGATCGACGCGCATCACGACCCGCACGAGGGCGCGATGCTGCGGGTCGGCGTGGCGCCCTGTTCGCCGTTTTCGGTAAGCCGCGAATTGATGCGCGATGCGGCGCTGCTGGCCCGCGACAAGGGGGTGATGCTGCACACCCACCTGGCCGAGAATGACGAGGATGTCGCCTATAGCCTTGCGACGTTCGGCTGTCGCCCAGGCCAATATGCCGAAGATCTGGGTTGGGTGGGCGATGATGTGTGGCATGCGCATTGCGTGAAACTGGATGGGCAGGAGATCGAGTTATTCGCGCGGACACGGACCGGCGCGGCGCATTGCCCCTGTTCCAATTGCCGCCTTGGCAGCGGGATCGCGCCGCTGCGCGCCATGCGCGATGCGGGGTTGCGCGTGGGGTTGGGGGTGGACGGGTCGGCCAGCAACGATACCGGGAACCTGGTGCTCGAGGCGCGCCAGGCGATGCTTTTGCAGCGGGTGGCGCGCGGCGCCGACGCGATGAGCGCGCGCGAGGCGCTCGAAATCGCGACGCGCGGCGGGGCCGAGGTGCTCGGGCGTCACGACTGCGGCCGGATCGCGCCGGGCAAGCGGGCGGACCTCGCGATCTGGGATGTGGGCGGCTTCGAGAGCGCGGGAAGCTGGGATCCGGCGGCGCTCCTGCTGGCCGGTCCGGTCGGGGTGCGCGATCTCTTGGTCGAGGGGCGCACGGTGGTGCGCGACGGGCGGATGGTGACGCTTGATCTGCGCGCGGTGCTGGCACGGCAAAGGGCGCTGGCGGCGCGGCTGGCCGGCGGGGCCTGAGGCCAGGTTGCCCCCCCTGGACAGGATGTCGGCGGTCGCGCCTGAGAGGCCGCGAAACCGGCCTCATTCGCCGCATTGCGGCTGTTCCTCGGGCGGGTTTGCTCCTATGGTCCGGGTGAACGGCAAAGGGCGCGCGCGATGGACGATCAGGAGCGGATGACCGAGGGCGAGACCCCGGTTGACGAGGAGGGATACGGGCTGAGCCGGCGCGACGTGTCGGCCATTCTCCAGGCCGTCGACATGGACGACCGCAACGCGCTGATCGAGCTGATGGAGCCGTTGCACGCGGCCGACATCGCCGACCTTCTCGAACAGATCGACAGCCAGGACCGGCGCCGGCTGATCGCGCTTTACGGGGTCGAGTTCGACGGCGACATCCTGTCGGAGCTCGACGAATCGATCCGCGAGGAAGTGATCGGGGTACTGCATCCCGAGGTTCTGGCCGACGCGGTGCGCGAGTTGGAAAGCGACGACGTGGTCGACCTGCTGGAAGACCTCGAAGAGCCGCAGCAGAGGGCGATCCTCGGCGCGCTCGACGACGCCGACCAGATGGTGGTGCGCCAGGCGCTGAGCTATCCGGAGGATTCCGCCGGCCGCCTGATGCAGCGCGAGGTGGTGGCGGTCCCCGAGCATTGGAGCGTGGGCGAGGCGATCGACTTCATGCGCGGCGAGGACGACCTGCCGGAGCAATTCTACCACGTCATCCTGGTCGACCCGCGCCACCGGCCCACGGGATACGTGACGCTGGGCAAGATCATGTCGGCGCCGCGTGCGCAGGCCTTGCAGGAGCTGACCGAGGACAGTTTCCGCACCATCCCCGTCGACCAGGACGAGGCCGAGGTGGCCTATGCGTTCAACCAGTATCACCTGATTTCCACGCCCGTGGTGGACGACGAGGGCCGCCTGGCGGGGGTGATCACCATCGACGACGCGATGATCGTGCTGGACGAGGAGCACGAGGAGGACATCCTGCGCATGGCGGGCGTCAGCGAGGAGGCGAGCCTGTCGGACAACGTGCTGAACACGCTGCGCGGGCGGGCCACGTGGCTGTTCGTCAACCTGATCACGGCGATCCTTGCCTCGCTGGTGATCGACCAGTTCTCGGAGACGATCAACCAGATGGTGGCGCTGGCGGTGCTGATGCCGATCGTCGCCTCGATGGGCGGCAACGCGGGCACACAGACCATGACAGTGGCGGTGCGTGCCATCGCCACGCGCGACCTGACCGGGCAGAACGCATGGCGCATCATCCGTCGCGAGCTCGTGGTCGGGGCGCTCAACGGGGCGCTGTTCGGCCTTACCATGGCGCTGGTGGCGGCGTTCTGGTTCGGGGTGCCGATACTGGCCGTGGTCATCGGCAGCGCGATGCTGCTGACCCAGACCGCGGCGGCCTTTGGCGGGATCGCGATCCCGATCCTGCTCGACCGGCTGCGGATCGACCCGGCGCTGGCCTCCGGGCCGTTCGTGACAACGGTAACCGACGTGGTGGGCTTTTTCTCCTTTCTGGGGCTGGCGGCATGGGTGTTGCTATGAACGACATGACAGAGATCAAGGCGGCGGCGCGCAAGGCGGCCTTTGCGCGCCGCAAGGCCGCGCATGAGGCGGCGGGGCCGGGTGAGGCCAGGCGGCTGAGCGAGGTACTGGCCGGTCACAGGGGCGTGCCGCTTTCGGGCTACATGGCGATCCGCACCGAGATCGACCCGATGCCCGCGATGGAGGAAGCCGCCGCGCATGGGCCGGTCTGCGTGCCGGTGATCATGGGGCGGGGTCTGCCGCTCAGGTTCTCGCGCTGGCGGCCGGGTTGCGCGCTGCGCGAAGGCCCGTTCGGCGCGATGATCCCGGCAGTGGACGAATTCATCGAGCCCGAGCTCCTGATCGTGCCCCTGGTGGCATTCGACCGGCGCGGCGGGCGGCTGGGCTATGGCGGCGGATTCTATGACCGCACGCTCGAGATGCTGCGGGCCAAGCGGCCGACGCTGGCCATCGGGTTCGCCTATGCTGCACAGGAGGCCGACGCGCTGCCGCTCGAGCCGACCGATCAACCGCTCGACATGATCGTGACCGAGACCGAGGTGATCGAGGTCGGATAGATGCGAAGCACGGGCGCACCCCTTGGTGCCGGGTGCAGGTGGAGAGCCGGGATGTTCGAGTATTTTCACCAAGAAAGAGAACCGATCGTTCCCGCTTGCACGCGAAACCGCCCCGGCACCCCGTTGCGGGGGTGACCGGGGCGGGTAGAGCATGGGCTCTTCCTTGGGCGGTCATCGGCTCTCCAGCCTGTACCGCATCGCCAGCCTCGCGCATCCCCCTTGACAAACCGTGAATCACCGCTCTTTCTTGGGAAAAATACTCACATGCGCGGCCTCGCGGCACGCACCGTGTTTGCGACGGCGCCCGCGGGGGCGGCGTTTCGGGGCCGAGCGAAGCGAGGCCCCCACCGCGACGCGGCATCGCCGCTGCGCAAGGCCCGGGGCGCTTCGCCGCCGCGTCGCCTGACCTGTGGGCAGGGCTTGCCCCCTGACGATCTTGGGCCTAGGGATCTCACCATGAAACTGCTTTTTCTGGGTGACGTGATGGGCCGGGCCGGACGGGCCGCCATCAGCGAGCGGCTGCCGCGGCTGCGCGAGGACTGGGGCCTCGATTTCGTGGTGGTCAACGGCGAGAACGCGACCAATGGCGCGGGGCTTTCCGGCGAACATGCGAAGTTGTTGCTGGATGCCGGTGCCGATTGCGTGACGCTGGGCGATCATGCGTTCGATCAGAAGGACATGCTGCAATTCATCGAGACCGAGACGCGGGTCATCAGGCCGGTGAATTTCGCCAAGGTGGCGCCGGGCAAGGGCGCGCGTGTTTTCGAGGCGACGCGCGGGCGCAAGGTTCTGGTGGCGCAGGTGCTGGGGCAGGTATTCATGAAGCGCGCCTTCGACGACCCGTTCAGCCAGATCGAAACCGTGCTCAGGGCGCATCCGCTGGGTGGCGCGGTGCAGGCGGTCATCGTGGATGTGCATTGCGAGGCCACGTCCGAGAAGATGGCGATGGGCCATTGGTGCGACGGGCGGGCAAGCCTGGTGGTTGGCACGCATACGCATGTTCCGACATCCGACACGCAGATCCTGCCCAAGGGTTCGGCCTACCAGTCGGACGCGGGGATGTGCGGCGATTACCTGAGCGTGATCGGCATGGACCCGGCCGAGCCGATGCGCCGTTTCGTGACCGGCATGGGCAAGACCCGCTTCACCCCCGCCATGGGCGAGGCGACGCTGTCGGGGGTCTATGTCGAGACCGATGACCGCACCGGGCAGGCCACACGCGTCGAAATGGTCCGCCTGGGCGGACGGTTGCAGCCATCGACGCCTTGATGCGCGGGCGGAATGTCGCGTTCTCGCCCGGTCCGGGCGGGATTGTTCCCTGCCGGGGCGGGCTGTATTGATGATTGATGCACAATACCCGCCCCGTATCGTCAGGGCGGCAGATCGGGCGGGACAACAGCCATGATGCAGGTTTTCGCATTTTCCCAGACCGGCGAGGCGATTGTCACGCTGGCCGTGGTTTTGGGCATGTTCGTGCTTTTCCTGCGCGAGAGCTATCCCACCGAGGTGGTGGCGATCGGCGGGGTCGCGGTTCTGCTGGCGCTCGGTGTGCTGCCCTATGACAGCGCGGTGCAGGCCCTGTCGAACCCTGCGCCCTGGACCATCGCGGCGATGTTCATCGTGATGGGTGCACTGGTGCGCACCGGGGCGCTGGATGCATTCACGAGCCTCGCCGACCGCAAGGCGCGGACCAGTCCGAGACTGGCCATCGGGCTGCTGATGGCTTTCGTCGTGCTGGCGAGCGCCGTGGTGTCGAACACGCCGGTGGTCGTGGTGATGATCCCGGTTTTCGTGCAACTGGCTCGGTCGCTGGGGGTTTCCGCCTCGAAACTGCTGATCCCGCTGAGTTACGCGGCGATTCTCGGCGGAACGCTCACGCTCATCGGGACATCCACCAACCTCTTGGTGGACGGGGTGGCGCGGGCGCAGGGGATGGCGCCGTTCACGATTTTCGAGGTGACGCCGCTGGCCGCGATCCTGGTGGCCTGGGGGATGGTCTACCTGCATTTCATCGCGCCGCTCCTGCTGCCCGAGCGGGACAGCATGGCGATGCTCCTGTCGGACCGGTCGCAGATGAAGTTCTTTACCGAGGCGGTGATCCCGCCCGAAAGCAACCTCATTGGCCGCGAGGTGACCGGCGTGCAGCTTTTCAAGCGCGAGGGGGTGCGGCTCGTCGATGTCATCCGCGGCGATGCCTCGCTGCGCCGCAATCTCGAGGGGGTGACCTTGCAGGTCGGCGACCGGGTGGTGCTGCGCACGCGCATGGCCGAGCTTCTGAGCCTTCAGCGCAACAAGGAGCTCAAGCGGGTGGACCAGGTGAGCGCGGTCGAGACGACGACGGTCGAGGTTCTGATCACGCCGGGCTGCAAGATGGTGGGGCGCAGCCTGGGCAAGCTCAGGCTGCGCCGACGTTACGGGGTCTACCCGCTGGCGGTGCATCGCAAGAACCAGAATATCGGGCGCCAGCTTGACGACCTGGTGGTGCGGGTGGGCGATACGCTGCTGCTGGAGGGAACGCCGGAGGATATTCAGCGGCTGGCCGCGGACATGGAGCTTGTCGATGTCTCGCACCCCTCGGCGCGGGCGTTCCGGCGCGGCCACGCGCCGGTGGCGGTGCTGGCGCTTCTGTCGATCGTCGGCCTGGCAGCGCTGGGAGTGGCGCCGATCTTCCTGCTGGCGGTTCTGGCCGTGGCGGTGGTGCTTCTGAGCCGCTGTATCGACGCCGACGAGGCGTTTTCCTTCATCGACGGGCGGCTTCTGGCGCTGATCTTCTCGATGCTGGCGATCGGGGTGGCGCTGGAAAGCTCGGGCGCGGTGCAGATGATCGTGGGCGCGATGGCGCCGCTGCTGTCGCTCCTGCCCGCGGCTCTGATGATCTGGGCGATCTATCTTCTGACCAGCGTCCTGACCGAGATGGTCAGCAACAACGCCGTGGCGGTGGTGATCACGCCCATCGCCATCGGCCTTGCCGAGGCGATGGGGGTCGATCCGCGCCCCTTCGTGGTGGCGGTGATGGTGGCGGCAAGCGCGGCCTTCGCCACGCCCATCGGATACCAGACCAACACGCTCGTCTACGGGCCGGGCGGATACAGATTCACCGATTTCATGAAGGTGGGCATTCCGCTCAACCTGTCGGTGGGGCTGCTGGCCAGCGCGGTCATTCCCTTCATCTGGCCGTTGTAGCGCGCAGGGTGCGAGCTTTCCTCGATCAGCGGCCCCTGATCCGGATCGAGAACCGCCGCTGCGCGCCTTGCGGCGGCCTCGGGAACGGCGCGGCCCCGCGCACGATGCCCAGCGCCGCCCGGTCGAGCGCGTCCGATCCCGAACTGCGCGCAATGCCCGCCTCGGCCAGCGCGCCGTTGTCGGCGATGGTAAAGCCCACCACCGCCTCGCCCCGCGCATCGACCCGCGGCTGCCCCGCCCGCGTGAGCTTGCGCATCACCTGACCGGGGTAGTTGCTTGCCGCCGCATCGCCCGCCGCATCCGCCTCGCCCTGCGTCGCACGGCTCGTGGCCGGGGCCTGTGCCTGCCCGGTGGCCGTGCCGGCCCGGTTGTCGTGCGCGGCGTTACCCTTCGGGGCTGGGTCGCGCGCAGGGGCCGGGCGGGCCTCCTCGCGGGCCGGGTCGCGCCGCCTGGGACGCACGGATTGCTCCACCGCCGCACTTTCGGGTGTGGCCCCCGCGATCCGCTCCTGCGCCGGGGGGGCGTCATCGGCACGGGCCGGCGCCTCGGCCGGCAGCGCCGCCTCGGCCTCGACCGGCGCGGCCCGCTCGGGACGCCCGGCGTCGGCATCCACGGTTTCGGCCCGCTCCGCGCGCGCGGCTTCTCCCGCGACCGGCTCGGCCACCTCGGCCCGGGCGACCTCGGCCCTCTCGGGCGCCTCAGGCCGCACCGCGTCCACCGGGGCCTCGGCCTTCAGGCGCCCCGCCGCCATGTCGGCAAACCCCTGGCCCAAACGCACCTCGCCCGCGCCCGACGCGCCCTCGATCTCGGCCGCCTCGCGACCGACCGGCCCGAGGCCGAGGAGCACCGCCCCGTGCACCGCCACCGCCAGCCCCAGGGCCACCAGTTTCGCGATGTTGGACCCGGCCACCATTCACAGCCCCCGCTCGGTCACGATCACCACCTGCCCGGCCCCCGCGGCACGCAGCGCCCGCCCGATCCGCACCAGATCGGCGGCGGGCAGGTCACGGTCGGGCACCACGCGCGCGCGCTCCGCGTCGGGCTGTGCGGCCACGAAATCCGCCACATCCTCGACAACCTCGCCGCGCCAGCGCATCCCGCCATCGGCCAGGATCACCAGTGCATCCGCCGGGGCAACCCCTTCGAGATCGGCCGCCTGCACCAGCCGCAACTCGCGCTCCAGCGGCCGCGCCAGCGTGCCCGCAACGAGGAAGAACACCAGCATCAGGAACACGATGTTGATCAGCGCGATGGTCGGCTCGCGGTCCTTGCGAACGCCCGACCGGCGCAACCCCGCGCTGCCCATGCCCTGCCTCATCCCGCCTCCAGCACCGTCACGCGCAGCCCCGGAACCTCGCGCAGCACGACCAGAAGATCGGTCAGCCGCTGCGCCGTCACCGCCGCGCCCATCGCCACGATCACCGGCACCTCGCCGTCCCCCTCGGAGAGCGCATCCAGGGTCCCGGCCACCTCGTCGAGCCCGGCCTCGATCCCGTTCACGCTCACCCGTCCGGGACCAAGCCGCAGGAACACCGGCCGCGCCTCGCCCGGCACCGCCCCGGCCCCAGCCGTGGTCAGATCGACCTCGCCGAAACGGGTGAATGTCGAACTCAGCATGAAGAACAGCAGCAGAAGGAAAATCACGTCGATGAGCGATGTCATCGACATCCGGCGTCGCCGCCGGGCCCTACGCATCGCCCATGGCGCCCGCTGCGCCGGGCCTGCCCGCAGGGGCCAGGATGGTGTGAAGCGCCTTTTGCGCCAGCACCCGCTCGGCATCCATCCGCGCCTCGAACCAGCTCAGGAGCAGCGCCGTCGGCATCGCCACCGCCAGCCCCACCGCCGTGGTCAGAAGCGCCACCCAGATCCCCCCGGCCAGAACCGAAGGATCGACCTGCGCCCCCGCCGCCTGCAACGCCTGGAACGCGGAGATCATGCCCAGAACCGTGCCGAACAGCCCCAGGAGCGGGGCCAGCTGCGCCACCGAATCGAGCAGCCGGAACCCCGATTCGAGTCGCGCAAAGCGCTGTTCCGCCTCGGCCTCCAGCCGCCGCACATCCGCCGCACCGGCCATTGCCATCGCCACCACCGGTCGCAGGTAACTGGTCGAGCGGTCGAGGTGGCGCTGCGCCTCGTCCCCCGCGCCCCGGTCCCATGCCGTGACCGCATCGCTGAGCGCGCGGTGCCGCCCGACCCCGGCGGCCGCGAATTGCCACAGCTTGTAAAGCACGACCGCCAGCACCAGCACCGACAGCCCACCCAGGAGCAGCACCACCGGCCCGCCGAGGTCGGCGATCCGCGCCAGCGCCTCCGAAAGTTGCCCCATCACCCGATCAGCTCCACGTCCGTCCGACTCTCAAGCTCCAGCCCCTCCATGCAGGCGCCCGGCGGCAACCCGTCGCCCGCGCAGGTCTCGCTCCCGTTGATCAGCACCCGGCCCAGCCCGTCACAGGCCAACCCCGGCACCACGAATTGCCGCACCCGGGGCCGCGCCGCAGGCAGCGCGCCGAAGTCGAACAGGGTCAACCGCTCGACCCGGCCCTCCGCGTCGAAAAGCACCGCCTCGAACACCGCGTTGTCGATGTCATGCGCATGACCGTTCTGGATCACGAAACTGATCCGGCAGGCCCCTTCGACCGGGTCGAGCGAATTGAGCTCGATTCGCACCCCCGGGCCCTGGTCCTCCTCAGCCTGCCCCGGCAGCGCGGCAGCGACGAGGCAGACCAGCGAAAGCGCCAGATGAAATCCCCGAAATCCCATGTCTCAAATCCCCCGGATTGCGCGCAGGAGCGACCCGGGCCGCTCCCGACTCAGCCCTCACATACCACCCGGCCCCCAGCCTGACAATTTCGCCGCCACAGTCATGGTCGCCGCCCGCGTTAACGAATTTCGTTTGCGTCCATCACCATTTCGCCCGGCAGCCGGGCGACAGCCGGACGGTGCACGTGAATCACCCCCCGAATTCTCGCGGAAAATCGCGTTAACCCCGCGTGACGTAGCGTTAACCTCCGCCACCCAGCGCGGCCAGCAACCCGCGCGACGGGCGGCCCGTGACTGCGACGCCCTGCGCCGCCTGCCAGTCGCGGATCGCCGCTTCGCTCTTCTTGCCCATGACCCCGTCGGCCCCGCCAGTGTCATAGCCCCGCGCCGTCAGGCGGCGCTGGATTTCCTTGCGATCGTCGATGGTTAGCCCGTTGTCATCCGGCGGGAACCGCCCCCTGAGCGGCCCGCCCCCGGCCAGCCGATCCGACAGGTATCCCACGCCGAGCGCATAGTTTTCCGAGTTGTTGTAGCGCAGCAAGACATTGAAATTGCTGAAGATCATGAAGGCCGGCCCGTCCGGCCCCGCGGGCAGAAGGACCGATGCCGCGCCATGATCCGGCAGGCTCCCGCCCGCCGCCGGCCGCACCCCCATCGCCGCCCATTCGCTGACCGCGCGCCCCTTGCCGCGCCCGGCCAGGGCGGCGTCAAACCCTTCTGGCGCAACGATTTCCAGCCCCCAGCGCCGCCCACCGGTCCATCCGGATTTCGCCAGGTAAGCCGCCGCCGAAGCCAGCGCATCGGTGGGATCGTCGGACCAGATATCGCGCTTTCCATCGCCCCGGAAATCCACCGCGTAGGACTGGTAAGTGGTTGGAATGAATTGGGTATGCCCCATAGCACCGGCCCAGCTCCCGGTCAGGCGCGCGGGCGTGGTATCGCCCCGCTCAAGGATGCGCAGGGTGGCCAGAAGCTGGCTTTCGAAGAACGCCCCCCGCCGCCCGTCAAAGGCCAGCGTGGATGTCGCTGAAATCACGGGGATATCGCCACGCCGCGTGCCGAATTGGCTCTCCACCCCCCAGATCGCCGCGACAATCTCGGGCGGCACGCCGAACCGCTCCTCGATCTCGCCCAGAATGGCACCGTGTTGCGCAAACGCCGCCCGCCCCCGCGCGACCTTTTCCTCCGACGCGACGATGGCAAGGTAATCTTCGGTGGTGCGGGTGAACTCGGTCTGGTTGCGGTCACGTTCCACCACGCCGGGCAGGTATCCCGCCCCGCGAAATGCCGCATCGAGCGTGGCGCGCGAAATCCCCGCCGCCTCGGCCCGCTCGCGGAAGGACGCCACCCAGGCGTCGTAGCCGGGGTTTGCTTGCGGTTGCAGGCCCGGATCGTCCGGAACCGTGGCCGCTGTCATGCGCCCCGGTCCCGCACGGCACCCTGCAGCCAGCCCGGCGATCGCACCCATCGTGAAAAAACGTCTCGTGACAGTCATTTGCCCCGCCTCTGCCCGGATTTTCTGTTTTCCCCGAGTGTGATGCAAGGCGAGATTCGGCACAAGCCCGGAGCCTGCCATAGGCGGAATTCGGGTCAGGCCAGCGCGGCCGCCCGTTCCAGCGCCTTGTAACGCATCCCCAGCGTCAAACCACGCACCACGAAAGAGACGTGCATCGCCAGCCACAGCCCGTGATTGCCAAGCGGTCCGATCAGCGCCCAGACCGCCAGCCCGTAGATCACCGACGTCACCAGCATCATGTTGCGCATGTCCGCCGTCCGCGTGGCACCGATGAAGATTCCGTCGAGCATGACGAGGCCGAGGATCATCACCGGCGCCGCGATCACCCAGGGCAGATAGACACGCGCCGCCGCGCGGACCTCCTCGTCCACGGCCATAAGGTCGATGATCAACGGTCCGAACCCCCAGAACGCGGCCGCCATGACCAGTGCGACGATTGCGCCCCAAAGGCTCGTCATGATGGCGGCGCGCCGCAACCGCGCCACCGCCCCCGCGCCAAACGCCTGCCCGACCAGCGCCTCGGCAGCAAAGGCGAATCCGTCCATCGCGTATCCGGTGATATGAATGAACTGCAAAAGCACCTGGTTCGCGGCCAGCGCCACGTCGCCGAACTTGCCCCCGAGCAGCAGGAAGGACACGAAAATCCCCTGCAACAGGACCGACCGGATCAGGATATCGGTGTTGACCACCGCCATCCGGCGCAGCTTTGAGCGGTCGAACACGCGCGTCCAGTCGCGCCAGTCCGGCACCCGGAACGCCGCCCGGCACAGCCACAGCCCGAACCCAAGCGCCGACCATTCGGCCAGGAACGTGGCCCACGCCACGCCCGCCACGCCCATCTCCAGCCCCAGGACGAACCAGAGGTCGAGCACCACGTTGACCCCGTTCATCCACAACAAGAGCCAAAGCATTCCGCGCGAGCGCTCCTGCCCGATCAGCCAGCCGGTGATGCCATAGATCGCGATCGCCGCCGGGGCGGACCAGATGCGGATGCGCATGTATTCACCGGCCAGCACCTCGACCGTGTCACTGACCGGAGCCACGCGGAACGCGCCTGCGAAAACGAGCGTTTGCAAGGCGATCAGAACCGCACCCCCGGCCAACCCGATCATCAGCGACCGGGTGAGGAGCGCCGCGACCTCGGCGCGGTTGCCCGCCCCCGCCGCCTGGCTGGTGAGGCCGGTGGTCCCCATCCGAAGGAAGCCGAAGATCCAGTAGATCGCCGACAGGATGATCGCCCCCACGCCCACCGCCGCGATCGGCTCGGGTGCGGGGATCTGGCCCACCACCGCCGTATCGACCGCCCCGAGGATCGGCACGGTTACATTGGCCAGCAGGATCGGAATGGCGATCTTCAGGACACGGGCATGGGTGATCGTGCCGCCGCCCTGCGCGGCCTCAGCCATGGCGCGGCGGCATCAGGAAATGCCCCGTCGCCTGGGCATAGGCACGGTTGCGGTTGTCCTGCCACGCCTCGACATGCACGCTGGCATAGCGCCGTCCCGAGCGGTTGACCTCGGCCCGCGCATAGGCATCGCGCGGCAGGCCCGAGCGCAGGTAATCCACCGTGAAATCAATGGTCTTTGGCAGGCGTGGCAAATGGCCCCTGACGATGTCTTCGACCATTTGCTCGCCGCTCTGGATCTCGTCCCAGAGCACCGCCCAGCTCAGCCCGATCACCGCCGTCACCTCGAGAAAACCCGAGGTCGCGCCGCCATGCAGCGCGGGCAGGAGCGGATTACCGATCAGCTTTTCGTCGAAGGGCATGATCGCGGTCAGCTCGTCGCCGCGCCGCTCGAACTCAATCCCCATGTAGTTGATATAAGGCACCCCATGCACCAGCGCCGCCAGCGCGGCATCGCGGCGTTGCTTGATCACCTGGACCGGCTCGGGTTTCCTGTGCGCCATCACTTCGCCTCCACCGTGAAGGCCCCGGAGGCCGTCGCGACGGGGCGGCTTTCGTCCTCGTCCATGGCCACGGCGCGCACAAAGGCGACCGAGCGGGTGATGTGATAGCATTCGGCGCGCGTCTTGATCGCCTGCCCGGCGGTGGCGGGGCGCATGTAGTCTATTCGAAGGTCGATCGTTGCAGTGCTCGAAGGTGAGGCCGGATGGCTCATCGCCGCCGCACCGCAACACGTGTCCATCAGGGCCGAGACCGCCCCCCCATGGATCACGCCGGTTTCCGGGTCACCGACAAAGCGCGCGTCATAGGGCATGACGATCTCCGCCACCCCGTCGCCGATATGGGTCAATTCCATCCCAAGCGCCTTGGAATGCGGGATCGCCTGAATGAACTGTCTTGCGATCTTTGTCTTGTCCATCGCACTCGTCACTCCCATTTTCGGGGTTGCAGCCATGTTTGAGCAGGTATGCCATGGCACCGCAAGCGGGGAAATGACCTTGCGTCCTTTCACTGGAGGGCCTTGATGCAGGCGCGGAAATTTCAATACTGCAGCGCAGAAGCGGCGGGAGGACGCCTCACCTCGAAGCCCGCCACGGGGCTGCGCGGGCAGTTGCCCTTGCCGGCGTGACGCAATACCATCCCGAGCAAAGGGGAACCACGATGTCCGAGATCCGACTGTCCTTCAAGGAAATGTGCGAGCGGTTCGACGTGACACCCCGCACCCTGAGATATTACGAGTATATCGAACTGCTCCAGCCCGAGCGCGAGGGCCGCGCCCGCTATTATGGCGAACGCGAGATCGAGCGCATGATTCTCATCCTGCGCGGCCGCAAGTGGGGCTTTCAGCTCGAAGGTATCCGCCAGTGGCTGCTGATCTATGAAAAGGACGGTTATCACGCCCGAAAGGCATGGGTGAAATCGGCCAACAACCAGCTCGAAGTGCTGCGCGCGCAGCTTGAAGAGCTCAAGGATGCGATCGCGACACTGGAACAATCGCGCGACGGCACCGTGAAACTGATCGAGATCGAGGATGAGGGCGGCGATATCGGCGAGGCCTTCCGCCCCAATATCGAGATCGAGTTTCGCCCCGACGAGCCGGCAAAGGCGAAGTGACGCCACGTTACGCTTACGTCAACGTAAGCTTTACTTGAATCGCCGCTATCAAATCATCAGGTTCATGGCATCTGACACGTAGCCGGAGCCGGACTCATGCCCGATTCAGACGACCTGATGTCCATTCGCCAGATGTGCGCGGCCTATGACGTGACGCCGCGCACCCTGCGGTTTTACGAATCCAAGGAACTGCTTTTCCCGGTTCGAGAAGGCCAGAAACGCCTCTTCACGAAGAGCGACCGCGCCCGGCTCAAGCTGATCCTGCGCGGCAAGCGGTTCGGGTTCTCGCTCGAGGAAATCCGCCAACTGCTCGAGCTTTACAACATCGGCGACCAGCAGCAGACCCAGCTTCAGCGCACCTATGAGATCGCCCAGGACCGCCTGGCCGACATGGAGCGCCAGCGTGCCGAGCTCGACGAGGCGATCGCCGAATTGAGAGAACAGCTCGACTGGGGCGCCAAGATCATCGCCTCCATGAACCAGGCGAAAAAGGCCGCCGAATAGGTCGGCAAACCAGACCCAGAGACCGAAACGACAGACCGACAGGACAAGATCCATGCCAAGCTACACCGCCCCGACGAAAGACCTGCAATACGTGCTGCATGACGTGCTGCATGTCTCGGACTCCGATGTCCCCGGCTATGCCGAGCTTGAACCCGATTTCACCTCTGCCGTGCTTGAGGAGGCCGGTAAACTGACTTCCGAGGTGATCGCCCCGCTCAACGCCGTGGGCGATACCGAGGGCTGCAAGCTGGAAAACGGCGTCGTGCGCGTGCCCACCGGTTTCCAGGAGGCATTCGACCAGGTCCGCGAAGGTGGATGGCCTGGCCTTGACATGCCCGAGGAATATGGTGGCCAGAACATGCCTTACGTGCTGGGCACGGCGGTAGGCGAGATGTTTTCCGCCGCCAATCAGGCCTTCACCATGTACCAGGGCCTGACCCATGGCGCGGCCTCTGCCATTCTCGCCCATGGCAGCGACGAACAGAAAGACACCTACCTGCCCAAGATGGTGTCGTGCCAATGGACCGGCACCATGAACCTGACCGAGCCACATTGCGGCACGGACCTGGGCCTGATGCGCACCAAGGCCGAACCGCAGGACGATGGCACCTACAAGCTCACCGGGCAGAAGATCTTCATCTCCTCGGGCGAACACGAGATGGCCGAGAACATCATTCACCTCGTGCTTGCGAAAATCCCTGGTGGCCCCGAGGGCATCAAGGGCGTCTCGCTCTTCATCGTGCCCAAGTTTCTCGTCAAGGACGACGGCTCTCTCGGTGATCGCAACGGCGTCACCTGTGGCAAGCTCGAAGAAAAGATGGGCATTCACGGCAACTCGACTTGCGTGATGAACTATGACGGCGCGACCGGCTATCTTCTCGGGCAGGAACACAAGGGGATGCGCGCCATGTTCACCATGATGAACGAGGCCCGTATCGGTGTCGGCATGCAGGGGCTGGCCCAGGCCGATGTCGCTTATCAGAACGCGCTGGCTTATGCCAAGGACCGGCTGCAGGGCCGCGACGTGACCGGGGCCAAGAACCCCGATGGCCCGGCCGATCCCTTGATCGTGCACCCCGATGTGCGCCGCATGCTGATGGATCAGAAGAGCTTTGTCGAAGGTGGGCGCGCCTTCATCCTCTGGGGCGCGTCGCTCATCGACAAGGCGCACCGCGCCGAGGACAAGGACGCCGACGGCCTGATCTCGCTCATGACCCCCGTCATCAAGGGGTTCCTGACCGACGAAGGCTTCGACATGACGATCACCGCCCAGCAGGTCTTTGGTGGCCACGGTTACATCGAGGAATGGGGCATGTCGCAATTCGCCCGCGACGCCCGCATCGCCATGATCTACGAAGGCGCCAACGGCGTGCAGGCGCTCGACCTCGTCGGCCGCAAGCTGGCCCAGGACGGGGGCAAGCATGTCATGGCCTATTTCGACCTGGTCAAGACTTTCTGCTCGGATAACAAGGATGTGGAGGGCATGGCCGATTTCGTCGAGCCGCTGAAGAAAGCGTCCAAGGACCTTCAGGCCGCAGGCATGTATTTCATGCAGAACGGCATGAAGAATCCCAATGCGGCACTTTCCGGGTCGAACGATTTCATGCATCTTTTCGGCCATGTCTGCCTTGGCCTGATGTGGAGCATGATGGCCCGCGCGTCGCTCAAGGCGCTGGAGGATGGCACCCCGGACGCTGCGTTTCACGAGACAAAGCTTGCCACCGGGCGCTATTACATGACCCGCCGCCTGCCTGCCACGGCCATGCACCTTGCGCGAATCGAAAGCGGAGCAGACCCTGTGATGGCGCTCGACGCCGAGGCGTTCTGAGCCAGGCCGGGCACACCCCGGCCCCCACACACCCCGGAGGAGAGACATGCCCAAACGCTTTCGCCTGACCCGCCGCTTTCCCGTCGCGATGACGGAGGACGGTTATCGCAGGCTCAAGCGGTTCGCCACCGAGGCCGGGCTCGACGAGGGCGAGGCACTGAGCTTCCTGTTCGAACATTTCGACAGCGTCACCAATCACGAGAACCTGACTGCGCGACTGCGCCTTTTCAATTCCGAACTGGACGCGCGCAAACGATAATATCCTTGGGAGGGGGACACATGTCACTCTGGATGACCGAAGATCACAAGATGCTGGCCGACATGACGGCGCGCTTCATCGCCGAGGAATGGGCGCCCCATTTCGAACGCTGGCGCAAACAGGGCCAGATGGACCGCTCGGCCTGGAACGAGGCCGGTGAACTGGGTCTGCTCTGCCCCTCGATCCCGGAGGAATATGGTGGCGCGGGCGGCGATTTCGGGCACGAAGCGGTGATCATGATGGAACACCCGCGCGCCAACCTGGCCAGCTGGGGCAACCCGATCCATTCCGGCATCGTCGCTCATTACATCCTCGCCTATGGCACCGAGGAGCAGAAACAACGCTGGCTGCCCAAGATGGTTTCGGGCGAGATGGTCGGCGCGCTCGCCATGACCGAACCCTCGACCGGCTCGGACGTGCAGGCGATCAAGACCCGGGCCGTCAAGGACGGCAACTCGTATCGCCTCTCGGGCCAGAAAACCTTCATCTCCAACGGTCAGCACGCCGAACTGATCATCGTCGCCGCCAAGACCGACCCATCACAGGGGGCGAAGGGAGTCTCGCTCGTGGTCGTCGAGACCGAGGGCGCATCGGGCTTCACACGTGGCCGCAATCTCGACAAGATCGGGATGCACGCCGCCGACACGTCCGAACTGTTCTTCGACAATGTCGAGATTCCGCCCGAGAACATCCTCGGGCTGGAAGAAGGCCGCGGCTTCTACCAGATGATGCAGCAACTGCCGCAGGAACGGCTGATCATCGCCTGTGGTGCCGTGGGCGCCATGCAGGGCGCGGTGGAGCGGACGATCGAATATGCAAAGACGCGCGAAGCCTTCGGCGGCCCGCTCACGCAATTCCAGAACACCCGCTTCAAACTGGCCGAGTGCCAGACCAAGCTCACAATCGCCCGCGCCTTCCTCGATGAATGCATCAGCGAACACCTGCGCGGCGAGCTCAGCGTCGAAAAGGCGGCGATGGCCAAATACTGGACCACCGACACGCAGGGCGAAGTACTAGACGATTGCCTCCAACTGCATGGCGGCTACGGCTTCATGCAGGAATATGCCATCGCCGAAATGTGGTCCGACGCGCGGGTGCAACGGATCTATGGCGGCACCAACGAGATCATGAAGGAACTGATCGCGAGGTCGCTTTGATGCAGTCAACGACGGTGCATGATGTCCCCTTCGGACCGCTTCGCGGAGAGTATTTTCGGCAAGATGAAGCTAGTGGATGGTCCACCCCGCCCCCGGCGCTCTGCTGCCTCGGGCGCCATGACACCGGCGGGCGGGGCTTCACCTTGCACGGTCATGGGCTCTCCAGCCTGTTCCGCACCTCAAGACATGACGCATTAACCTTAACGTCCGGTAAAAATGCCCCTTCACCTTGCCGGAAATACTCCACGGGGGTCCGGGGGTGTGAAACCCCCGGTCTGCATTTGCAAACAGGGAGCCACCCATGACCCTCAAACTCCATTGCTTCGGCGAATCCGGCAATTCCTACAAGGCCGCGCTCGCACTTGAACTCTCCGGCCTCGACTGGGAGCCAGTCTTCGTCGATTTCTTCGGCGGTGCGGCGCGCAGCCCCGAATACCGCGCCCGGAACGTGATGGGTGAGGCGCCGATGCTCGAAGACGGTGACCTCTGCCTCACCCAGTCCGGCGTAATCCAGCAATGGATCACCGACCAGACCGGCAAGTTCGGCGGCACGCCGGACGAGAAATACGAGGTGCTGCGCTGGGTCTTGTGGGACAATCACAAGCTCAGTTCGCCCGCCGGCATGACCCGTTTCCTGATGAATTTCCTGCCCGAGGACAAGCGCCCTGCTGACGTGATCGCCTTCATGCAGGGCCGCCTCAAACCCGCCTACCAGGTGCTTGACACCCACCTT
The DNA here is from genome assembly GCF_041686535.1 of Aquicoccus sp. Taxonomy (NCBI): domain Bacteria; kingdom Pseudomonadati; phylum Pseudomonadota; class Alphaproteobacteria; order Rhodobacterales; family Paracoccaceae; genus Aquicoccus; species Aquicoccus sp. The sequence goes on from NZ_JAWLDS010000013.1 coordinate 43,430, forward strand.
GCGGGGCGCGACTGGATCGTGGGCGACGGGATCACCAATGCCGATCTCTCGTGCTGTGGCTATCTCTTCTATCCCGAACCATTCGGTTTCGACCGCAAGGACTGGGCCAATATCGACCGGTGGCTTGCAAATATCGAAGGCACCCCAAGCTGGAAACATCCCTATGACCTGATGCCCGGCAACCCGTCCGACAGGGCGTGACCGGAACCCGCGAAAAGGAGACCAAAATGACCGACGCCTATATCTACGACACCGTGCGCACACCGCGCGGCAAGGGCCGCAAGGACGGCAGCCTGCACGAAGTGACGGCCCCGCGCCTCTCGGCCATCGCGCTCAACGCCATGAAGGACCGCAACAACCTCGAAGGCCACGCCGTCGAAGACGTGATCTGGGGTAACGTCACCCAGGCCGCCGAACAGGGCGCCTGCCTTGCGCGCACGGCCGTGCTCGCCTCCGATCTCGACGAGAGCATCCCCGGCCTCGCCATCAACCGCTTCTGCGCCTCCGGCCTCGAGGCGGTGAACCTCGCCGCCAACCAGGTCCGCGGCGGCGCGGGCAACGCCTATATCGCGGGCGGCGTCGAATGCATGTCCCGCGTGCCCATGGGCAGCGACGGCGGCGCCATCGCTGTCGATCCGCAAATCACCTTCGACCACTATTTCGTGCCGCAAGGTATCGGCGCCGACATCATCGCCACGAAATACGGTTTCTCGCGCGACGACGCCGATGCCATGGCCGTCGAGAGCCAGAAACGCGCCAAGGCCGCCTGGGAAGACAAGCGTTTCGCCCGCTCGATCGTACCGGTGCATGACGTGAACGGCCTGCCGATCCTCGATCGCGACGAATACATGCGCCCGGGCACCGACATGCAGACACTGGGCGCGCTGAAACCCAGCTTCCAGCAGATCGGCGAACAGATGCCGGGCTTCGACAATGTCGCGCTTCTGAAATATCCCGAGCTAGAGCGGATCAACCATATCCACCACGCCGGCAATTCCTCGGGCATCGTTGATGGTGCAGCAGCCGTTCTGATCGGCAGCAAGGAATTCGGCGAGAAACACGGGCTGAAGCCCCGCGCCCGCATCCGCGCCACCGCCAAGATCGGTACCGACCCAACTATTATGCTCACCGGCCCCGTGCCCGTGACGAAAAAGATCCTCGCCGAGAACGGCATGGATATCGGTGATATCGACCTCTTCGAGGTGAACGAAGCCTTCGCAAGCGTCGTGCTGCTTTTCGAACAGGCCTTCGGCGTCGATCACGCACGCGTCAACGTCAACGGCGGCTCGATCGCGATGGGCCACCCGCTGGGCGCGACCGGGGCGATCATCCTCGGCACTCTACTCGACGAACTGGAACGCGCCGACAAGGAAGTCGGCCTTGCCACGCTCTGCATCGGCTCGGGCATGGGCGCGGCCACCATCATCGAACGCGTGTGAGCGCAAAGGAGCACAAGACATGGCTGATTTCACAATGGAAAAAGGCGCCGATGGCGTCGCTGTCATCACCTGGGACGTGCCCGGCAAGAGCATGAACGTCATGCGCGCCGACGCGCTGCTCGAACTCGACAAGCTGATCGACGAGGCGCTTGCCGATGACGCGGTCAAGGGCATCGTCATCACCTCCGGCAAGCCCGACAGCTTTGCCGGCGGCATGGACCTGACCGTTCTGGCCGACATGAAGACCAACGCGGGCGACGAACCGGCGCGCGGCCTTTTCGAGGGCGTGATGCAGATGCACGGGCTTCTGCGCAAGATCGAGCTTGCGGGCATGGACCTCAAGACCAAGAAGGGGGGCAAACCCATCGCCGCCGCCCTGCCCGGCACCGCCGCGGGCATCGGGCTCGAGTTGCCGCTGGCCACGCATCGCATCTTTGCCGCCAACAATCCCAAGGCCAAGATCGGCCTGCCCGAGATCATGGTCGGCATCTTCCCCGGTGCCGGCGGCACCACTCGGCTGGTGCGTAAACTGGGCGCGATGGGCGCCTCGCCCTACCTGCTCGAGGGCAAGATGGTCGAACCCGACAAGGCGCAAAAGGCAGGCCTCATCGACGAGGTGGTGGATGATCCGCTCGCCGCCGCGAAAGAATGGGTGTTGAATGCCACGGACGCCGATCTCGTGAAACCTTGGGATGCCAAGGGCTACAAGATGCCCGGCGGCACGCCTTATCACCCGGCGGGTTTCACGACCTTCGTGGGTGCCTCGGCCATGGTGCATGGCAAGACCCAGGGCGCGTTCCCGGCGGCCAAGGCGCTCTTGTCGGCGGTCTATGAAGGCGCACAGGTGCCCTTTGACACCGCGCTCAAGATCGAGGCGCGCTGGTTCACCAACATCCTGATGAACCCATCGTCTGCGGCGATGATGCGCTCGCTCTTCGTCAACAAGGAGGCGTTGGAGAAAGGTGCCGTTCGGCCGAAGGACGTGCCCGACCAGTCGGTCAAGAAGATTGGCGTTCTGGGTGCCGGCATGATGGGCTCGGGCATCGCGCTCGTCTCGGCCATGGCGGGGATCGAGGTTGTGCTGATCGACCGCGACGACGAGACCGCCGAACGGGGCAAATCCTATTCGGCCGATTACTTCGACAAGGGGATCAAGCGCGGCAAGTCCACACCCGAGAAAAAGCAAAAGGCGCTTGGCCTGATCAACGCCACCGCGGATCTTTCCGCGCTCGAGGGCGCCGACCTGATCATCGAGGCGGTGTTCGAAGACCCGAAAGTGAAGGCCGACATGACCCGGAAGGTTGAAGAGGTGATCGACGAGGAGTGCATCTTTGCCTCCAACACCTCGACCTTGCCGATCACCGACCTTGCCAAGGCCAGCACGCGCCCCGAGCAGTTCATCGGCATCCACTTCTTCTCGCCGGTGGAAAAGATGTTCCTGGTCGAGATCATCAAGGGCCGCGAAACCGGCCCGCGCGCCGTGGCCAAGGCGCTCGACTACGTGCGCCAGATCCGCAAAACGCCGATCGTGGTCAACGATGCGCGGTTCTTTTACTGCAACCGTTGCATCATACCCTATGGCAACGAGGCCACGCGCATGGTCACCGAGGGCGTCGCCATGCCGCTGATCGACCATGCCGCGCGGCAACTGGGCTTTCCGGTCGGGCCGATCCAGCTTGGCGACGAAACCTCGATCGACCTCGCCGCCAAGATCACCCGCGCCACCAAGGAGGCCATGGGCAATGAATACCCCGCCTCCGAGGCCGACGACCTGGTGTTCTGGATGGAGGAACAGGGCCGTCTCGGTCGCAAGTCCAAGGCCGGGTATTTCGACTATGACGAAAACGGCAAGCGGCTGGGATACTGGAAAGGCATCCTCGACAAGTATCCGCTGGCCGATGAGCAGCCCCCCCTGCAAGAGGTGCAGGACCGGCTGATGTTCGCGCAGGTGCTCGAAGCGGTGCGCGCGCTGGAGGAAGGCGTGCTCGAAGACATCCGCGAAGGCGACGTGGGCGCGGTTCTCGCCTGGGGCTTTGCACCATGGTCGGGCGGGCCGTTCTCCTGGCTCGACATCATCGGCGCGCCTTACGCGGTCGAACGCTGCGAGGAACTGGCCGCGAAATTCGGCGATCGCTTCACGCCCCCCGCGCTCCTGCACGAGATGGCCGAGAAGGGTGAAACCTTCTACGGTCGTTTCGCCCCGGACCAGGCCAAGGCCGCCTGAGGCGCAAGCACCTCTCGGCCTCGCAGAACTCTGCGAGGCCGAGTTTCATTGCCAGCCTCAGGCTCGCGGGATGGGGCTGGCCATGTCCGGGTCTGTGTCCATTTATTCGAACGCAATCGGCGATTGCCGCGCCCGGTTTACATGCAGACTGAACACGTCCCGCCGGGCATAATGCCAGGCAACATCGAACTTGCGTCGTGACGCACGCGCGGCGGGAACATCGATGCCTCGATCAAGCTCGCGCATCCGATGACCCAGTACCTGCATTCGCGTGCGATTTGCCGCATGGTCGGTCGCAATCGCCGCATATCAAGAAAGGGGCGTGCGCGAGGATGACGAATGGCGCAGACGCGACAGGTGCCCCACGGCGCCAGGAAGCCCGCCCCGGCGCGGCCACCGGGCTTGCGGCAAGGACGGTCTTGTCAGATTGTGCGGCATCCGTCCGAGAGATTCCGAGGGAAACCGCATCCGGGCGCCGATTGTCGAAAACAAGGGCTCACTGGCCCGGCTCCAGGCGGTTCACCTTACGCGCAACGGCATCCGTGCCGATATCGCCCACAACATCAACGAAGCGACCGCTTTGATGCTGGAAAAGCCTTACCGGATCCTCTCGGACAAACTCATGCTCAGCGATCAAAGCGCGCTCGCCGTGGCCGACTTGGCAAACGGACCTATCCTTCGTCGAACACCCCCGCATACGTGACCCGAAGATCGCGTTTCAGGATCTTGCCGCTGGCGTTCTTGGGCAGTTGATCCGTGACTTCGATATGTTTCGGAGCCTTGAAATGGGCCAGCGCGTCGCGGCAATACGCCATCACCGCATCTGCGCTCAATGTGGCGCCTGACTTCGGCACGACCACGGCAGTCACGGCCTCGATCCACTTGGGATGCGGCACACCGAACACCGCGACCTCGGCCACGTCGGGATGGCGAAAGATCGCTTCTTCAACCTCGCGACTGGCCACGTTCTCGCCCCCGGTCTTGATCATGTCCTTCTTGCGGTCGACCACATACAGGTATCCGTCCTCATCGAAACGGCCCAGGTCGCCACTATGGAACCAGCCGTTGCGGAAGGCCTCGGCCGTCTTTTCGGGATCGTTGTAATACTCGGTGATCAGGTGCGGGCTGCGGTGCACGATCTCACCCACCTCGCCCACGGGCACGGGGATGTCATCGTCATCCACCACCAGCGTTTCCACGTTCAGCGAGGGGCGTCCGGCCGAGCCCAGCTTGCGGAGTTGGTCCTGTGGTTTCAGGATGGTGGCGAGCGGCGCCATTTCCGTCTGGCCATAGAAGTTGAACAGCCGCATCTGCGGCAGGCGCTGCGACAGTTCCTCGATCACCGCGGTGGGCATGATCGACGCGCCGTAATAGCCCGCGTTCAGACTGCTGAGGTCACGCTTGTCGAAGTCGGGATGGCGCAGCAGGGCGATCCAGATCGTCGGCGGGCAGAAAAGCTTGGTCACACCATGGGCTTCGATGGCTTCCAGCATTGCCGCCGGGTCGGCCTTGTCGTGCAGGATCGACGTCACGCCCAGATAGAGATCGGGGCTGAGAAAGCAATCCAGCTGCGCGCAGTGAAACAGAGGCAGGCAATGCAGCGACACGGCGTCCTCGGTCATTTCCCCGTCGACCATGCAGCTTGAATACTGTGCATAGAGCGCCCCCGAGGTCAGTAGCGCGCCCTTGGGTCGGCTTTCGGTGCCGCTGGTATACATCATCTGGATAGGATCGTCGGCATGAACGTCGTGCCAGACCTCGGTGGTGTCATCGTGGTCCAGAATGTCCGCGACCGGCTGCCAGCCATCGGGCGGGGTCACGCCCGCGTGCGGGATGGCGAAACGCAGCATGTCGCCCTGCCCCATCTCGGTCAGGGCGGCGTCGGCGGTTTCGCAAAGCGAATCCTCGGCAATCATCATCTTTGCGCCGGAATGACCCAGGATATAGGCCACGTCGGGCGCGGTCAGCATGAAGTTCACGGGCGTCGTGACCGCCCCCAGCCGCGCGAGCGCATAGCGCAGCACGACGAAGGCGCGGTTGTTGTGCGTGAACAACGCCACGCGGTCGCCCATGCCAACGCCCCGTGCGGCCAGCGCGTTGGCTGCGCGGTTTACCGCGGTGTCCAGTTGAGCGAACGTGTCGGTCTGGTCGCGAAAAACCAGTGCCACCTTTTCTGGCACGCGACGCGCCGAACGGCGCAGCATGTCGGCCAGTTGTTGCCCGCGGGCGCGGCGGATCAGTTGTTCGGTTTGCATGGTTTCATCCTCTTGTCTTGTCGTCGCTCAACCGGCGCGGCCCCGCGCCGGCCCGTTCGGATCAGCCTCTCAGGCTCGGCAGCCACAGCACCAGCTCCGGAAAGGCGCACAGGATCGCAACCAACACCAGGTCCATCACGATGAACCAGGCCACGCCGCGGAAGATGGCCGAGGTTGTCACGAGGTTGCCCACCACGCTTTTGATGACAAACACGTTCATGCCGATGGGCGGCGTGATCATCCCGATTTCCAGCAGCTTGGTCAGCACGATGCCGAACCACAGCAGGCTCCAGCCCGCGGCATCGACCACCGGCAGGATGATCGGCAGCGTCAGGAGCATGGCGCCGATGGGTTCCAGAAACATGCCCATCAACAGATAGACACATACGATGCCGATCATCAGCAACACCGGGCTGGACGCGATGGAAAGGATGCCTTCGGACAGGAAATCGCCCGCCCCGGACAGCGCCAGGAACCGTGTCAGCAGGCTGGCACCAATGGCGATGATCAGCAGCGCGGCGGTCGTCATCAGCGTCTCGCGCGCGGCGGTCATAAAGCGGTCCAATGTCATCCTTCCGCTGACAGTGGCCACGAGGCAGGCCAGAGACGCACCCACGGCGCCCGCCTCGGTCGGTGTAAACACCCCGCCGAACAATCCGCCGAAAATACCGATGATGATCAGCAGAATCGGCCAGGTCTCACGCAGCGCTATCAGCTTCTCGCGCAGCGTCACGCTGGAGTCACGCTCGGGGGCAAGGTCGGGGTTCAGCCACACCCGCAGCAGCACAACCAGCGTATACCCCACTGCCGTCATCAGGCCGGCGACTATCCCACCCAGAAACAGGGCCGAGATCGAGATCTGCGCGATAACGCCATAAAGGATCAGGATGATCGAGGGTGGAATGAGCGCGCCGATCGTGCCAGCCACCGCCACCGTGCCGGTGGCCAGTTCCGGGTGATAGCGCTGCTTCATCATCTCGGGGATGGCGATGCGCCCCATCGCCGCCGAACACGCGATGGACGAGCCAGAGACAGCGGCGAACCCGGCCGAGCCAAAGATCGACGCGATCGCCAGTCCGCCCGGCAGGCTGGCCAGCCAGATGCGCGCGGCGTTGAACATGCCGCGTGTCAGCTGCGTGTGATAGCTGATGAAGCCCAGGAACAGGAACATCGGGATCGAGCTGAGTAGCCAGCTTGAGGCGAATTTATAGGGGATGATGCTCATCGAACCCCAAGCCACGCGCGGCCCCATCAAAACGTAAAGCCCGGTGAAAGACACCGCGATCAGCGCTATTCCGATGGGCACGCGCACCGCGATCAGGGCAATCAGTGCGGCAAGGCCGGTCAGGCCGATTTCAACATCAGTCATTTATGAATTTCACATCCGTATCGGTTTCGCTCAGGCCGTTTTGCGTGCCGGTTACGGTGGCGATCACGCGATAGGCCGCGATCAGCGCCATCAACGCGGCGCCCACAGGAACAAACCAGAAGCTTTGCCAGATCTCGACCAGCTGGCTGCCCTGCTCCATCGTGGCGCCGCCACGAGTTTTGCTGACAGCCTCGATATAGCCACCGATCATCACGACCACCAGAACCGCAACCGTCAGCACGCCCGAGAACACCGAAAGCACGTTGCGCGGCCGTGGCGGCATCAGGTCAGTCAGAATCTCGACCGAGATATGAGCCCGCTTTTCCTCTGCCACGCCCAGAGCGATGAAGGCGACGAAGACCATGTAGTAGTTGGCCACCATCACGATCGTGCCGGGCACGGGCGCGTTGAACAGATACCGTCCCAGCACGTCGGCCGTGACGTGCAGCATCATCAGAACGACACAGATCGCCCCGATCATGGACGCGAATTTCGCCAGATGCGACAAGGCTCTGCCGATCATGAACATGGGTTGTCTCCATCAGCCAAGGGGCCGGGCGCCAAGAGTGGTGGCGCCCGGCGTTCGTCACGGAACGCGGTGTTACTTGCCGTAGCTGGCGACATCGATCTTCGAAAAGATCTCTTCCCAGTAGATCTCGGCCAGTTCCTCGCCGCTGTCGACATCCTTGGTCAGCTCGGTCCAGCGCGAGAGGCTCTCGGTCAGGGCGGCGGCGGCCTCGGCGCCGGTTTCAATGCCGAACCGCTCGTTATAGATTTCGGCGATGGCGTCCTTGTCATTCTCGATGAATTCGCGGTTCATCGCCACGATGTCATCAGGGGCGGGGCCGTATTCGATGTCCATGTCGGGCGCACGTTCGCGGCCGGCACGACCCTCTTCGATATAGACCCAGGCGATATCGGCGGCCAACTCGGCATGCGCGCGCATCATCGCTGCTTTGGCGTCATCCGAAAGACCGTTCCAGCTGTCCTTGTTCATCGTGAAGGGCACGTTGAACTGCGCACCCGGCGCGCCGACATAGACATAGTCCACCACGTCGATGAAGCCGAAATTCACGAAATCGGCGGTGTTCGACATGGTACAATCGACGACGCCCTGGCTGAGGCCCTCAAGCGTTTCGTTTACCGACATCGAGACCGGTGTCGCGCCGACCGACTCCGCCCAACGCGACCAATATGCGCCCGCGGCGCGGATCCGCTTGCCCTCGAGATCGTCGGTACCGGTCAGAGGCACCGCGCATTGCAGCACGTAGGAGGTGGTCGAGGACGCTCCCAGATACACCTGGTTCTGCGCCGACATCTCGTCCATGCAGGCGGGGCAATCGTTCATCACGTATTCCATGATGGCGCCGGTAAAGGCGAGGCTGCTCAGCTCGCCGGCGAATTCCTCGAGCTCGACCAACTCGGAAAACTCGGCCAGCATGTTCAGCGTCGGATATTCCCCCGGGAAATAGGCCAGCAGGTTGCCCGCCACATCGGCGATACCGTCGCGCAGACCGGCGTTGATTTCGGAAAAGCTCAGCAGAGACAAGGGGAACACTCTCACGGTGACATCGCCGTCACTATATTCTTCCACCGCCTTGGCGTAGTCCTCGATCTTGGCGGTTGGCGCCGAGTTGGGCGGCCAGCCCCCTGCAAAGCTGAGATTAGCGGCATTTGCCGCACCAGCGCCCGCCAGAACGGTTGCTCCGGCAAGCAGGGTCTTGATCGTCATTTTCATGGTGGATTCCTCCCGTTTAACCATGGTTTTCCAGTCTTGCCCGGCCCTGGGTGGCCGGAAATTCGTTATGAGGCGTCACTGATCGCCCGCTGCAGGCCCCTTCCAGCGCACCGATGGCTCATCCTTCGAACCGCGCCTGGCGCTTCTCGCGGAATGCTGCCAGGCCTTCGGCAAAATCACGCGTCTCGCCCGCCGCTCTCTGTAACCGGCGCTCGGTTTCCAGCGCGGTGTCAAAATCGCTGTCGGCCGCGCTCCAAGCCGCCTTTCGGATCAACGCATAACTCTGGCTGGGCCCCTCGGCCAGCTTTTGCGCAATGTTCTGCGCGGTGTGTTCCGCAACGTCATCTTTGGTCAGGCGGGTGACCAGCCCCCAGTCGAAGGCCTGTTCTGCCGAAATCTTTTCGGCCAGCAGCATCATCTCCATCGCGCGCACGCGACCGACCGCACGGGTCAGCAACCATGTTGCTCCACCATCAGGAACCAAGCCGATTCTCGCGAAAGCTTCGAGGAAGTAGGCGCCCTTGCCCGCCACGATAATATCGCAGGACAACGCCAGCGACGCACCCACCCCGGCCGCAGCGCCCCGCACCACCGAAATCAGCGGCACCGGCAGATCGCGGATCGTGTGCATCAGCGGGTTGTAATCCTCTTCCAGCGTGGCCCCCACGTCGAATCCTGCAATATCCTCGGGCATCGCCGCCTTGAGATTTGCACCGGTGGAAAACGCCCGCGGACTGCCCGCCAAAACGATCGCGCGCGCGCCATTTGCGGGTTCCGAATGCAACAGCGTACGCAAGTCCTGCGCCATTTGCGGCGTCATCGCGTTCATCGTGGCGGGATCGTTCAGCCGCAGGGTCGTCACCGCACCCACGCGTTCAATCAGAATTGCGTCGCTCATTTGTCCCCTCCTGCGCTCCAGCCCGGTTCTTGCCACCAAGGGTAGAAGCCCGGCATGTCACGCGAAACCCTGTCGGAAAAGGCGGGCGGGCGCTTCTCAAGGAAACTGGCCACACCTTCGGCAGCGTCACCGGATGAACTGCGCGCAGCGATGGCGCGACTGTCGATTCGATGCGCCTGCATCGGGTGATCGGCTCCGGCCATGCGCCACATCATCTGACGGGTCAGCGCGATGGACACCGGCGCCGTGTTGTCCGCGATTTCGCGGGCAATCGAATTGGCCGCCTCCAGCAGGTCGCCCGGCGCGTGGACCGAGCGCACCAGCCCGCCCGCTCGCGCCTCGTCCGCATCAAACACACGGCCCGAATAGCACCATTCGAGCGCCTGGCTCATGCCCACGAGGCGTGGCAGGAACCAGCTCGAAGCGGCCTCGGGCACGATTCCACGCCGGGCAAAGACAAAGCCGAAACGCGCGGTCTCCGACGCGATGCGGATGTCCATCGGCAGTTGCATGGTAGCCCCGATGCCCACGGCAGGGCCGTTGACCGCCGCGATCACCGGCTTCAGGCAGTTGAACAGCCGAAGCGCCAGGATTCCGCCCATGTCCCGATTGCCCGCATCGTCCCACACATCAGGATCGGTCGCCGCCGGATCGACCCGTGCCGCGGTAAAGGCGTTGTCGTCGTCAAGGTCCACGCCCGCGCAGAAGCCGCGCCCGGCCCCGGTGACGATGACGGCGCGCACATCGTCGTCGGCATCGGCGGCATCGAGGGCCGCCAGCATCTCTTCCATCATGACCCGCGTAAAGGCATTCATGCGGTCAGGTCGGTTCAACGTCAGTGTCATGACCCCACTGTCAAGGTCGGTCGTGATCGTCTGGCCAGTCATTGTCCTAGGCTCCTGTATCATGTGTGGGTCCGACACCTATGACAACGCCCGGGCATTCAAGGCGATCTCATCTTCCAGTCCTGCGATCTGGGCGCCGCGCCAGAAATCCTCGATATGCATGCGCGCCCATTTTTCGGCGCGGTCGGCATCACGATCACGCAGCGCCGCGATGATGTTCGAATGGGCTTCGATCTGGCGCTTGTAGAATTTCGGCGCGAAGGGCGCGATCTGGGCAAACCCGCGAAAGAGCAAGAGCGCGATCGGCTCGCGCGCCAACCCGAGCACACGGTTATGACCCATTTCCGCAACCCGGGAGTGGAACCGTTCATCCAACTCGATCGTGCGCGCCATCTCGCCTTCGCTGCCAACCAGATCGCCATGCAACGCCTGAAGAGCATCGATTTCGTCGCTTGTGGCACGCTGCGCCGCCAGCCGTGTGGCCAGGGGCTCGGTTACCATGGTCACCTCCCACAGCTCGCGGAAGGTCACCTTCATCAGCGCCATCGCCCGACCAGCGCGCGTCGTCAGCTGATCGGCCTGCGGCACGGCCACCTCGAGCCGCCGGGGCGAGGGACGGTGCACAAGGCCGTCGCTTTCCAGTTGCCGCAACCCTTCGCGTACGGTCGAGCGGGTAACGCCGAACAGCGCGCCCAATTCCGCCTCTCCCGGAAGCTGATCGCCTGGCTTGAGTTCACCGCGCAGGATCTGCGCCTCGATCTCTTCGGCGATCTGCTGATACGCGTAGTTCACGTGGATCGGCTTGGCTGTCAGGCCCATGCAACACTCCCGCCACGCAACGCGCAACTGACAGGCACAAGCCGGGCCCGGCGAGCACAGGTGATGGAAGGGCGGCAACTCAGCATCCGAAGATCCGTTATGGTCTGACAATGTGACATACTGATCGCGATTCCCACATTCTGTCAACAGCCCAATCCATAGCCCCCAAACGTTTCCGTGACACTTCACTGCACCATGGGCAAACCATCGCTTTCAAAGGCAGAGGCGCAAGTGTTTCTGATGTTTACGACAGCTATTTCAGTGACCCGCAGGAAAGCCCGACAGCGCCTGCGAGAGCCCGTAGGTGCATGTCATGAAAGTGATTGACCGTCGACGTGCCGCCCATTATGTCGCATTGTCAGACACTCCAGATCGATCGATTGGGCTTCATGTACCGATATCGCCAGACGAAACATGCCAAAATGATACCAACCGCTCGGATCACCAAATGACAGGGCAGCCTGATTTTGATCCAGCCTTTCTGGAACCTGTCCTTGGTGGGCCGGTGCGTCTGACTGCGATAGATGGTGGACAGTCCAACCCCACATGGTTCGTCACATGCAATGGGCGTGACCTCGTGCTGCGCAAGAAGCCGCTTGGCGCGACCCTCGACAGTGCCCACGCGATCGAACGGGAGTATCGCGTGATCTCCGCGCTGCAAGAAAGTGCGGTTCCGGTGCCGCGGCTGGTCCTGTTCGAATCCGATCCCGACGTGATCGGCACTGCGTTCTACCTGATGGAGCGGATCGATGGCACGGTTTCGGGCCGCACCGACCTGCCGGAACTGGGTGCCGCCGGCCGCCGCGCGTTGCATCTGGATGCCGCGCGCATTCTTGCCCATCTGCACAGCCAGGACATCAAGGCGCTGGGGCTCGAGGATTTCGGTCGTTCCACGGCTTATTACGACCGGCAGGTGCGCCGCTGGCGTGGGCAGTGGCAGGCTCTCGAAGCGCGCGAGGATCCCCGCATCGACGCCATGGCAGACTGGTTCGCGAGCAACATCCCGCCCGAAAACCCCACCACGATCGTTCACGGCGACTATCGCATCGGTAACGTCATCTTTGCACGCGAACCCGCGCGCATCACGGGCGTGCTGGATTGGGAGTTGTCCACCCTCGGCGATCCGCTGGCAGACCTGGCGCATTGGTCGATGTTCTATGACCTGCGCCCTGATCAGATGGGCGGGTTGTCCGGACTCGACCTGAAGGCGCTCGGCCTGCCGGACCGGGAGGAGTTTCTAGATACATACCGGGCAGCAGGTGGCTGCCCCACTGCATTGGGCGTGTTCCACCGCGCCTTTGCGATGTTCCGCATGGCCGTGATCCTCGAAGGGATCATCGCACGCGCGGAAGCAGGGCATGCCGCCGGCGCGAACGCGCGCGCCGTCGGTGCGCTGGCCCCCCAATTCGCGGATCTCGCCGAGATGCTGCTGTCCACCGACAAACCCCTCACGCCCTGAAGGAGCACATGATGGATTTCGCCTATTCCGACAAGACCAAGGCCATGCTGAGCCAGTTGCAGGATTTCATGGAGGATCACGTTCTGCCTGCGAACCGGCAGTTTCACGAGATTGCCCATACCGGTGCCTACCCGACCGAGGTGATCGAACCGCTCAAGGCCAAGGCATACCAGGCCGGGCTGTGGAACATGTTCTCGCCCGAGCTGGAGGATCACCACCCGGGCACCCGGCTGACAAACCTGGAATACGCGCCCCTTGCCGAAGCGATGGGCCGCGTGCCGTGGAGTCCCGAGGTGTTCAATTGCAATGCACCCGATACCGGCAACATGGAAATCCTGATGCAATTCGGCACGCCCGAGCAGAAAGAGCGCTATCTTGATCCGCTGCTGCGGGGAGAACTGCGCTCGGTTGTCGGTTTGACCGAACCCGATGCGGCCTCGTCCGACCTGACCAACCTGGCCACCACCATCCAGCGCGAGGGTGATGAATACGTTATCAACGGACGCAAATGGTTCTCGACAGGGGCCAAGCACCCCAATGCCAATCTTTGCATCGTGTTCGGCGTATCCGACGCGTCGCCGGAGGCCGACCGGCACCGCAAGCATTCCTTCATACTGGTACCGATGGACACGCCAGGATTCGAGGTGGTGCGCGACGTGCCGATCATGCATCACCACGCCCCCGAGGGTCATTGCGAGATCGTGATGCGCAATGTGCGTGTGCCGGTCGACGCGATGCTCGGCAAAGAGGGTGACGGTTTCATGCTCGCACAGGCCCGGCTGGGGCCGGGCCGCATCCATCACTGCATGCGCACCATCGGACAATGCGAACTGGCACTGGAACTGATGTGCGAACGCGGCCTGGAACGCCAGACATTCGGCAAGGCGCTGGCCGACAACGCCAATATCCAGGACTGGATCGCACAGTCGCGAATCGAGATCGACGCTGCACGTCTGCTGATGCTGCAAACCGCCTGGAGGATGGACGAGGAAGGCGCACGCGCGGCCCGCGTCGATGTTTCCGCGATCAAGGTGATGGCGGCACGGCTGCAAACAACCGTCGTCGATCGCGCCATGCAGGTGTTCGGCGCGGCCGGCATCACTCCCGACACGCCGCTCAGCTATCTTTGGACATGGGGCCGCGCGATGCGGTTCCTGGACGGCCCCGACGAGGTGCATCTGAAAGTCATCGCACGAGAGGAATTGAAACGCGCCAAGGCCACGCTGGGCCGGAACATGGCGCATTTCGTCCCGCCGGTCCGTTCATAGAACCTGTCGGCCCCAATCGGATTCGGGTTTCCCATCGCCTGTCTTTTGTGGTTCCATGCATTGGAGGCAAATCTTGGGATCGGATATGAGTAGACCGCTCACTTTCGAGTTTGGCGAACATGCCGCCAATCTTGACGAGAATGGCAACCCGCATACAGCGGCGGCGCGGCGGCTGTGTGCTTCGATCGACCTGGTGAACAACCACGGTGCAAATCTATCGCGAAACCGGGTCGTTTTCACCAAGGCTGCAAGGCAACTCCTGGCGCGTCGCGCGGACCGCCGTCAAATTGTGGATTCAGGGCCGGATCAAGGCCCGGCCCACACACGACAAATGAACTGCACTCGCTCAGACCGAAGCACCGGGATGTCGCCGGGCGGCGCCGCGTCCCGGTTGCGAAACAGCTTGTCTCATCCTGAAACATGCCAAGCATTGCGTGCCGGCCAGAATCGCCGAACTCCATTGACTCAGATCAACACGGAAGGCGCTTTCACGAGATAAGGTACAGCTTCATCAATTGACCTATCAGCATCAAGAGGAGAACACGGATGTCCGAGCGCGAACAGTATATCGAGAAAGCCAAGGCCCGCATTGAACAGTGGAATGCCGATATCGAGAAGATGAAGGCCAAGGTCAAAGAGGCCGAGGCCGGTGCCAAGATCGAATATCAAAAGCAGCTTGACGAAATGCGCAGCCAGCGTGACGAGGCCGAGGCCAAGTTGAAAGAGGTCCGAGAGGCCAGCGATGATGCTTGGGACGACATGAAGAAGGGTTTTGACAAGGCATGGGACAGCATTTCCGACGCATTCAACAGCGCGTTCTCGCGGTTCAAGTGAAGGAAGCCGCTACACCTTGAATGGCCATTCCGGGAACTTCGGGCCTTGTGCGAGGCGCGCCGGTTGACGTGCCCATATAGAGGGCAACCAGCAGTTGGGAGGTGTTCAAGGCCGTTTCTCGATAGCATGGACTCGTCCCGAAGCACGTGATGGAAACTTCCCTCTGGATCGTCGTCGCCGCGGCCCTTTTTACTGCAATTATGACGGGCGCGGGGGCGCTGCCGTTTCTGTTTGTCAAGAATCTTGGCAAGCGCAGCGTTGGCTGGTCGAACGCGGCCGCAGCCGGCCTGATGCTGGCCGCCAGCCACAGCCTGATTGACGAGGGTGTGTCGCTCGATATCACGCTGACGATAGCTGGCGTTCTCGGAGGTCTCGGCGCGATCGTCCTGGCAGACAGGCTCCTGTCGGGCGCGGGCGATGTGGAGGTCGCAGAACTGGAGGGCGCAGGCGCAGCCAAGGCGCTTTTGATCCTTGGGATCATGACCGCGCATTCCTTTGCCGAGGGCGTGGGCGTCGGCGTTTCCTTTGCCGGCTCTGAGGGGCTTGGAGCCTACATCACCACGGCGATCGCGTTCCACAACGTGCCCGAGGGGCTGGCCATCGCGCTGGTGCTGGTGCCACGCGGGTCACCCGTCTGGAAAGTCGCTTTATGGGCAATCTTCACCAGCTTGCCCCAGCCGATCATGGCCGCGCCCGCCTATGTTTTCGTCGAAACGTTTCGACCGTTCCTGCCTGTCGGCCTGGGCCTGGCTGCAGGCGCGATGATCTGGATGGTGTTCTCTGAACTCTTTCCCGATGCGCTGGAGAAGGTCCCAAGCGAGTCGGCGGCTACCGCCGTAACGCTGGCCTTCTCCGCCATGATGGCCTTCCAGATGCTCGTACTGGCCCATTGAGACCGCTAACCAAAGGAAATATCCATGATCCCGATAATACGCCCCTTTTTCGACAGGCCAACAGGCAGCCTGCAATATGTTTTCCATTGTCCCGAAACCAAGAAGGCAGCCATCGTTGACCCGGTTTGGAATTTCCATCCCGAAGCCGGGGCGGTCACGACCGAAAGCGCAGACGAGATCTTGAGCTATGTTCGCCAAGAGGGGTTGGAGGTGGTCTGGGTCCTTGACACCCACCCCCACGCCGATCATTTCAGCGCGGCACCATATCTTTCGCAGGAACTCTGCGCACCCACCGGGATCGGCGAAAAGGTGACGGATGTCCAGAAACTCTGGAAAGACCTGTACCATCTCGACGACGATTTCACGACAGACGGATCGCAATGGGATCGCCTGTTCGCCGAGGGCGAAGAGTTCATGGTCGGCGAAATCCCAGTCAGTGTGATGTTCTCGCCAGGCCATACGCTTGCCTCGATCACCTATGTCGCAGGCAATGCGGCGTTCGTGCATGACACGTTGATGATGCCGCAAAGCGGCACAAGCCGGACCGATTTCCCGGGTGGCAGCACCGAGGATCTCTGGAACTCGCTGCGCGCGATCCTCGATCTTCCGGACGATACGCGGCTTTACGTCGGCCATGACTACCCCGATGAGGCCGCGGCGCCCGAGTACATGGCAACGGTGGCCGAACACCGCCTGTCCAACCGACATGTCAAGGACGGTATCGGCAAGGCCGAGTTCATCGCATCGCGGCGCGCCCGCGACGCAACCCTGCCCTTGCCCGCACGGATGCTCGCGGCGCTTCAGGTCAATATCCGGGGTGGGCACCTGCCCGATGCGGAAGCGGATGGACACAGCTATCTCAAAATTCCGATCGGGAAATTCGATTCACGATGAGCGGCGGCCGGAATTCGGTCTTTGGACGGATCACGGTTGCCGCTTGGCAGGAGGGTCGAGGTGGCCGTTACCACGCTGGTGGCGACGCTCCGTTCATTGGGATTCAGGAATCCTTGTAGCGTCAAGCGGATCGACATCGATGCCAACCCAAGGGTCCATGACCCGACCGGGACGCCGGAAAATCGAGACGATTATGTCGCGATCCGGTGTCATGTCCGACATGAGAACTTCGGACCGTCGCAAGGGTATCACAACGGGCGCACTGAACTGGCCCCATTTTCGACCGGAGACCTGGGCCTGAACCAGGAGGCTTAGGGATATCCCTAAGCACGTGCTCATGTCTGAAGTTGAAATCATCACG